>JAFVYB010000002.1 GCA_017500825.1 Myxococcaceae bacterium
CCTCCATCACCTCCCGCCCCGTTAAAATACACGTTGGCCAAATTAAAATCAGCGAATCATTCGGGGGAGCCCGTTTGGGGGGTGTGTTGGGAGGAATTTCGTGGAGAATTGAACAAACGCCGGGCGGTGAAGCGCGAAAATCAACAATTGCTCCGCGCTGAAGCGGTTTGAGGTTGGCGCGCGCGTCAAGCGCATTGTTTTGCGTCGCGCCTGAGTGGAAGCGCGTTTTTTTAAAATGCCGCGCGCTCAAGCGCATTGTTTTGCGCTGCGCCCGAGCGGAAACGCGTCTTTTGAATTGCCGTGTGCTCAAGCACAAAAAAACAATAAGTTGGGGCGCAGAAAAAATTATCTTTTCGTGAGAAGAACTCGCTGCAACAGGGGTTGTGCCTGGTCGATGACATCCGCGGCGGGGGAAACGAGGCAGAATTGGAAATTTCTCTCTTCGCAATAGATGGTCAAATAGCTGGTGACGTTGTCCGGAGACACGGTCTGGCCGGGTTCGGCGGCATTCATGATGGTGCCGCGATCGATTTTGAGTTCGCTGTATTTGAAGGACTGAATAAAATCGTCGTCCTTGGAGAACTGCGCGAGGCAATCCGGCAGAAAGATCAGTTTGCCGCACCAAATATCGATCTGCCAGACATTGAAATTACAGTGAACCGCGGATGAGCTGAGCGAAAAGGGAATCGGGCTCTCGTTTTGCAGGACATAGGGCGATTGTTTGACATGAATTTTTGAATTGTTTTTGAACATGGCCTTGCCAAAGAGGGCGATGTTTTCCTGGCGGCCGATGAGCGTGGGCGAGGATTGGTCGTATTCAAGGCAGAGCGGCTTGGGAGGAGGCATTGGTTGCGGCACGGAGATGTTTGCGGAGATGTTTTGGAGAAAATAGGCGCATCCGCCGATCATGGCGAGGACGCTAACGCCAAAAGCAATATAATCAAGGGGCGTTGGGAAGAATTGGCTTAAATATATACAAGTTGGCGGAATCAGGAGCGTCAGGGTGAAGACCTTTTGTGGATTGGCGGAGGACTCTGCCGAGCGAACTGGCTTTTTGATGACTTCGAGCGCGTCGAAAATATCGTGGACAAAGTGCACCGTGTCTTTGCGCAATAATTGATAGGTCGTCTCGCCCACCGCTTCGCTGATGAGAATCCGGGGATCGCGCGGCATATAGCGCTGATTGAAAATGTATTCCATGTCCGCCGAATGGCGCCGCGGACGATCGGTGTTTGAGAATAAAACGCCGACATTTTCCGAGGCTTCGCCGGGCAAGGTTCGACGAACGCCGGAAGGCGAAAACTCTGAGTTATCTTTGTCTTGATTTTTCTTTGTGGCGCGGCTGGCTTTAAAGTCGCCAAGAAATTCGCTGACAGACGTTCCGGCGGCGTCGAGAAACACCAATATCAGCATGATCAATATACCGACAAAGATACCAATCGACCAGATCTTGCCGGTATATCTCGACGGCGCAAAATGAAGAAGAATCGCCATAACAGAACCAACAATGGCGTAAGCGCCAAAGACAATGAAAAAATCCTTTTTTGTAGGTTTTTTGCCGTTCATATTGACATACATGTCATTATTCTCCGACAAAATAATTTAAAAATTAAAATCGCGTTTATACGCGTTCAGTTTCCTCGAAATTCGCCAAAGACGCGGCGCAGGCGGTCGCAGATTTCTCCCAGCGAACAATAGGCGCGGACCGCGTCGAGAATGGGCGGCATGAGGTTGTCGCTGCCGCGCGCGGCGGTTTCCAGGCGGTCGAGGCAGGTTTGAACAATGGCGTTGTCGCGGCGCGCCCGGACCGAAGCGAGTTTGTCGCGCTGCTGGCGTTCGACCTCGGGGTCGAGGTGGAAAACGGCGGGGCGCTCGCGTTCCTCGATGGCGAATTTGTTGACGCCGACGACGACTTTGTCGCCGCGCTCGATGGCGCACTGGGTTTTGTAGGCAGAGTCCTCGATGCGGCGCTGCACAAAGCCGGCCTCGATGGCCGCGACCATGCCGCCCATGGCGTCGATCTCGTCGATGAGCGCGCGCGCTTCGGCCTCGACGCGGTCGGTCATGGATTCGACGAGGAAGGAACCGCCGAGGGGGTCGACGGAGTCGGCGGCGCCGGTTTCAAAGGCGATGATCTGCTGGGTGCGCAGGGCGATGCGGACCGATTCCTCGCTGGGGAGGGCCAGGGCTTCGTCGCGCGAGTTGGTGTGCAGCGACTGGGTGCCGCCGAGGACCGCGGCCAATGCCTGGAGGGCGACGCGCACGATGTTGTTGTCGCACTGCTGGGCGGTGAGGGTGTGGCCGGCTGTCTGGGTGTGGAAGCGCAGCATCTGGCTCTTGGGATTTTGGGCCTTGAAGCGGTCGCGCATGATGCGGGCCCAGAGGCGGCGCGCGGCGCGGAACTTGGCCACCTCGCCGAAGAGGTCGCTCGTGCAGTTGAAGAAGAAGGCGAGGCGGGGCGCGAAGCTGTCGACGCTGAGGCCAGCGGCCAGGGCGGCTTCGACGTAGGCAATGGCGTCGGCGAGCGTGAAGGCCACCTCCTCGACCGCGGTCGAGCCGGCTTCGCGGATGTGGTAGCCGGAGATGGAGATGGTGTTGAAGCGCGGCGCGTGGCGCTCGCACCAGGCGAAGATGTCGGTGGTCAGGCGCAGGCTGGGGCGAGGTGGAAAGATGTAGGTCCCGCGCGCGGCGTATTCCTTGAGAACGTCGTTTTGGATGGTGCCGCTCAGCTTGCCGGGCGCGACGCCCTGTTTTTCGGCCACGGCGACATACATGGCGAGGAGCACGGCCGCCGGGGCGTTGATCGTCATCGAGGTCGAGACCTGGTCGAGCGGGATGTCGCGGAAGAGGGCCTCGGCGTCGGCGAGTGTGTCGATGGCCACGCCAACCTTGCCCACCTCGCCCAGGCTCATTGGGTGGTCGGAGTCGAGCCCCAGCTGCGTCGGCAGGTCAAAGGCGACCGAGAGGCCGGTCGTGCCCTGGGAGAGCAGGTAGCGGTAGCGCGCGTTGGAGGCCTCGGCGGTCGAAAAGCCCGCGTATTGGCGCATCGTCCACAGGCGGCCGCGATACATCGTCGGCTGAATGCCGCGGGTAAAGGGGAACTGGCCGGGGAAGCCGAGGTCTTCGAGGTAGCGCTCGTCGCAGTCGGCGGGCAGGGCCAGGCGCGGGAGGCTCAGGCCTGAGTCGTCTTCGAAGTCGGCTTTTCGCTCGGGCGCGCGGGACAGGGCAGGGGCAAGGCAGCTCGCTTCCCAGTCGAGCTCGGCGGGGGATTTGCGGTCGGTGGCCATGGCGGTGCTCCTTCTTGGGCGCGAGGCGGGGCGCGAAACTGTGGGCGCGACGGCGATTCAGCGGGCGGGGCGCGCGGATCGAGAATCAGTGGCGGCGGTCGATCATGGCGCCAGCCAGTCCCATCAGCGCCTGGGCCCGGGGCATCCACGGCTCGATGAGAGAACGCGCTTCGGCGATCTTCTGGCGGGCGGCGGCGCGCGTCGCGTCGAGTCCGATGAGGCCGGGGTAGGTGAGCTTGCCCTGCTGCGCGTCGTTGCCAGCAGCTTTGCCCATCAGCGCGGGATCGCCCTCGACATCGAGCACGTCGTCCCACTGCTGGAAGGCGTGGCCCATGAGGTAGCCGACGCGCTGGAGCGACTCGATGCGGCCCTGGTCAACGCCAACGGCACAGCCCCCGGCGGCGGCGGAGAGCGCCAACAGATCGCCCGTCTTGCGGCGGTTGACGCGGTCGAGAAAGTCCACGCTGTCCTCGCGCTCAGAGGTGGTGTCGTCGACTTGGCCGCCCACCATGCCGCGCGCGCCGGAGTGCAGGGCAAAGAGGGCGCACAGATCCTTGCGGCAGGGCTCGCTGCCCCGGGTCAGGACGGCGAAGACCTCTGTCAACAGCGCGTCGCCAGCCAGGATGGCCATGGCCTCGCCAAATTTGCGGTGACTCGTCGGCAGACCGCGCCTGAAGTCGTCGTTGTCCATGGCCGGCAGGTCGTCGTGGATGAGCGAGTAGGTGTGGACCATCTCGATGGCGATGGCCGCGTCCATGACAGCGGGATTGTCGCGCGAGGCGGCACCGGCAAAGGCCTCGGCGGCGGCCAGAACGACGAGGGGGCGCAGGCGCTTGCCACCGGCCAGAAGGCTGTAGCGCATGGCCTCGTTCAACTGCTCCGGGAGCTCGCCGAGATAGGCGTCGAGCGTCTGACTGAGCGCCGCCTCAACCTCTTCGCGGGCGCGCTCCATCCAAGTTCGCAAATCAAAAGACATGGGGTGACCTTGTGACCGGCTGGTCCGTGGAGGTGAGACACGTGGCAAGGCTCGCGAGGCGCCGGATTCTGGACCCGACATCGCCAATTCGAGACGCGGCCATTCGGGGCTCAGCTTTTGGGGCAATCCTCGCCCCTGGGCGACATGGGGTCTGTTGCGGCGGCGCGTTCGACCAACTCGCGGATGCGCGCGCGCAGCACTTCGAGATCGACCGGCTTGGTGAAGTAGTCGTCGGCGCCGGCGGCCAGTCCCTCGCGGATTTCCTGCTCCGAACGGCATCCGGAGACGAAGACGATGGGGATGCGGCACAGGTCCGGGTTGCGCTTGATGGAGCGGCACAGCTCAAAGCCGTCGATCCAGGACATCTGAACGTCGAGGAGGACGAGCGCGGGGCGGTCCACCTGCAGGATGCCCACCAGGCGCAGCCCGTTTGAGGCCACGGCGACCTGATAGCCATCGAGCTCCAGCGCCAGGGTCAGCATCTCGCGCGTCGCCAGATCGTCGTCGACGATCAGGATTTTGCGGGGGGTCTTGGAGGGTTGCTTCGTCATGGCCGGATGACTCGCGCGGTCTTGGGAGCGGGAGAGCTGTTTCACGGCGACTGTTTCCCTTCGTCGTCGCGCGCCGTCTCGGGCAGGTCGACCACTGTCTGCCCATCGGGACCGGCCAGGAGCTGTTCGACCTTCTTTTCCGCCTCGTCCAGACGCGCCTCGCCCGCCCGCACCAGACCGACGCCTTCCTCGAAAGCCGCCAGCGACTCCTCCAAGGAGAGGCCACCGCCCTCCAGCCTGTCGACGACTTCTTCGAGCCGGGCCATCAGCGCCTCGTAACTCTGCTTGTTCGCGGATTTTTTCGCTGTCTCGCGGGCCAAGGTTTCCTCGCTTGCGTGACGTGCCGTCTGAACGGCGCGGGACCATGAAAAAAGGGGCGCGGGAGAGCCCGGCCCCTGGTTTGCGATTGTGGGCAGAAGGTCTGATTCAGCCTCCGGGGATCAGCGCCTGCGACGCCTGAGGGCACCGAGCGCCAGCGCCAGAGCGCCTGGCAGACACGCCGCCGAAGATGCCGCCGCGCTGCAACCCATGCCCTTGTCCGGTTGACCATAGTCGGCGAGCTGAACGGGCGCCGCAGCCGCGCTCTCCTGCATCTTGCGACGCGCTTCCGCCGCCGCCGCGCGCTTGGCCGCCGCCTCCGCCTCCGCCGCTTCCGCCGCCTTGCGCGCCGCCTCGCGGTTCTTCCGGTCGACCTCCATCTTCTTAACGGCCTCGTCGATGTCCGCCTCGATGGCGACGAAGTCCTCGGCCTGCTTCAGCGGCGGGTTTTTCCAGGCGTAGTCCTTGATGGCGATCTTCATCTGGACATCGCAGGGCAGCTTGCCGTCGTCCTCGGTCTCCCAGCCCCAGACCTTCTTCGCCAGGTCCTTGTCCATGACCTTGGAAATGATGAAGCAGGCGTCGTCCGACTGAACCACCTCGAAGAAGATGGTGTTTTCGAAGATGTCGGCCGGCTTCTCCTCGTCATCCGATTTGGCCTTGGGGATTTGGCCAAACACGATGTCCGACGCCATCTGGTAGCCGTATTCCTCCAAGCGCTTGAAGATCGCCGACGAATGGTCGCGCGCCACCTGGTTGTCGCTCATCTGCAGGCGCATCTCGTAGGTCTTGGCCGTGGGTTTGGCGGGCTCCGCCTTGGGCTCTTCCTTCTTTGGCTGCGGTTTGGGCTTCCGCTTGGGCTTTGGCTTGTTGACCTCGATGATGGTGCTCGCCTCGGCCGGGGCGAGCGGTGCCAAAAGCATCAGCGCACTCAATGTCGCACAGAGGGGAAAACGCATGGTCGCTCCTTAAGAAAAAACGGCGGTTTGTCAGACGGGGCCAAAATTGGGCGGCGTCTTCTTGGGCAGTTCCCCAAAAATTGCAAGACACCCGGTGGAGCGAGTTATTTAAAAAAACAATTAATTGACGCGCGATAATTCAAACAATCGATTTGTTTAAATTGAAATAATTTTAAATAATTAAATTAAATAATTAAACGCGCGCTATAATTGTTTTCGCCAATTAAAAACAATTCATTCCTGTTGGTCGCGGCATTGATTTGAAACCGCCGGGAAAGCGCTTTCGCCGCCCCAGACGTTCATCTAGAGGCGCGGCGCCATGTTCGACGCGGATTCTCCCTCGCCTGTGACCACCCCGCGCTGCCGCTACGCGCCCAGTCCCACCGGTTCTCTCCACCTGGGCAACGCCCGCACGGCGCTGCTCGCGTTTCTTCAGGCGCGGCGCATGGGCGCGCGGTTCATCCTGCGCATCGAGGACATCGATCGGCCGCGAACTGTCCCTGGCGCCACCGAGGCCATTCTCGACGACCTGCGCTGGCTGGGCATCGACTGGGACGAGGGGCCGGACAAGGGCGGCGACGCGGGGCCCTATCTGCAGAGCGAACGGCTGGCGATTTACGCGCGGGCGCTCGACGCGCTGCGGGAGCGGGGACGGGTGTTTGAGTGCTTTTGCAGTCGCGCCGACATCCTGCGCGCGTCCTCGGCGCCACAGATTGGGGAGGAAGGGCCGCGCTATCCGGGCACGTGTCGCGACCTGACGGACGCGGAAAAAAGGGAGAGGGCCGCGCGCCATCCGAATCGCCAAAGCGCCCTGCGCCTCGCCGTCGAGCCCGGTCAGATCGCCTTTGAGGACGAGATCCTGGGGCCGCGCGCCTTTGACCTGAGCGCGACGTGTGGCGACTTTGTCCTGCGGCGCGCCGACGGGCTCTTCGCCTACCAGCTGGCCACGGCGGTGGACGACGGGCTGATGGGGATCACGCATGTCCTGCGCGGTGACGACCTCGTCTCGTCCACCCCGCGTCAGATCGCCCTCCTGCGGCTGCTCGGCCTGAAGGTGCCCAGTTACGCCCACGTGCCGCTGCTCCTCGATGGCGGCGGCGAAAAGCTCTCCAAGCGCTTGGGCTCGGCGACGATTTCGGCGCTGCGCGCGCGGGGGGTGAGGCCAGAGCGGGTGGTGGCGGCGCTGGCGCGGAGCGCGGGGCTCACAGAGCGGCTGGCAATCGAGGCAGGAGAGCTCGTCGACGGGTTTGCGCTCGATCGGATCGACCGCAGGGCCAGGGCGGTTGATCCCGTGGACTTTGATTGAGGGCCAGGCGGGCGACGCTCACCCGATCGTCGCCGTGGGGATTGAGGGCGCCTGTGCGCCCAAGTCGCCAGTTCCCTTCACTGAAGATGAATCCGCGACGCTCACCCGATCGTCGCCACCATGACGGCTTTGATCGTGTGGAGGCGGTTTTCGGCCTGATCGAAGACTTTGGAGGCGGGCGACTCGAACACCTCTTCGCTGACCTCCATGTCGTGGACGCCGTCGGTGTGATGCGCGGGCAGGCAGTGGAGGAAGATCGTCTCGCGCTTGCCGGTAGCGGCCATCAGCGCCGCGTTGACCTGGTAGGGCCTGAGCGCCTCGACGCGTTCGGCCACGCCGGGCCTGTCCTCCTCGCCCATCGAGACCCAGACGTCGGTGTAGATGGCGTCGGCGCCGCGCACGGCTTGACCCGGGTCAGTGTCGAGTTCGAGCCTCGCGCCCGTCTCGGCCCCGACTTCGCGCGCCCAGGATTGCAGGTCGGCCGAGGGCATCAGCGACTCGGGCGCGGCCACCGCGTAGGTCAGGCCCATCTTCATGCAGGCGAAGAGCAGCGCGTTCGACACGTTGTTCCGACCGTCGCCGACGTAGGTGAGCTTGAGGCCCCGCAGGTGGCCGAAATTTTCCTGAAGCGTGAGGAGGTCGGCGAGCGCCTGCGTCGGATGGTCCTCGTCGGTCAGGCCGTTCCAGACCGGCACGCCGGCAAATCGCGCGAGCTCCTCGCAGACCCTCTGGCTGAAGCCGCGAAACTCGATGGCGTCGAACATGCGGCCGAGCACGCGCGCGGTGTCGGCGACCGATTCCTTCCGGCCCATCTGCAGATCGCCCTTGCCCAGGTATTCGCAGTGCGCGCCCTCGTCGTTGCCGGCGGTGACAAAGGCGCAGCGCGTCCGGGTCGAGGGCTTTTCGAAGACGAGGGCGATGTTTTTGCCGGCGAGGCGGCGGGGAAAGACGCCCGCGCGCTTGAGTCGCTTGAGGTCTGCGGCGAGGTCGAGAAGGTGGGCGATGTCGGCGGGCGCGTAGTCGCGCAGGGTGAGCAGGCTTCTTCCGCGAAGGTTGACGGACATGGGGCGGCTCCCTGGACAAGGTGCGTTCGAGGCGCGCGCGACGTGTGGCCAGGCGCATGGGCCAACGCCGAGGCGACCAAAAAAACGCCGTCCCGACGCGGGTGGATCGACGGCAGGGACAGCGCGGGCGTCAGAGGGGGATGGCGTCAGCCGGGCAGCTTGAGCCGCCGCTTCAATTCGTCGGCGAGCGTCGGTGCGCCCATGTCAACGAGCTCGTAGCCCACCTTGGCCGTGGGCTTGTCGATGCGGACGAGTCGTCCCAGGTCGAACGGCGTGCCGATCAGAACCACGTCGGCGTCAGAGGCGTTGATCGTCTCTTCCAGCTCTCGCACCTGCTCCGGGTAGTAGCCCATGGCTGGCAGGAGCGCGCCGATGTGCGGGTGTTTCTCGTAGGTCGCGCGGATGGAGCCCCTGGCAAAGGGGCGAGCGTCGACGAGCGCGGCGGCGCCGAATTTGTCTGCCGCGACCTTGCCCGCGCCGTAGGGCATGCCGCCGTGGGTGATGGTCGGGCCGTCTTCGATGACGAGGACGCGCCTGCCGCCGATGAGCGCAGGCCTGTCGACGACCACCTCGGACGCAGCGAGGATCACGGTCGCCTTTGGGTTGAGTTCGCGCGCGTTGGCGATGACCGACTCGACATCCTCGGGGCGGGCCGTGTTGGCCTTGTTGACGACGACGATGTCGGCGGCGCGGAAATTGACCTCGCCGGGGAAGTAACTCGCCTCGTGACCGGCGCGCAGCGGGTCGGCCACGGTGATCCACAGGTCGGGCGCGTAGAAGGGCGTGTCGTTGTTGCCGCCGTCCCAGAGGATGATGTCGGCCTCCTTCTCGGCCTGGCGCAGGATGGCCTCGTAATCGACGCCGGCGAAGACGACCGTGCCCTCGTCGATGTGCGACTCGTATTCCTCGCGCTCCTCGATCGTGCAGTCGCTGGCGGCCAGGTCTTCATAGGTGGCCAGTCGCTGGACGCGCTGTTTGGTGAGATCGCCGTAGGGCATCGGATGGCGCACGGCCACGACCTTCTTGCCCGCCGCCTTGAGCAGTCGCGCCACGTAACGCGTCGTCTGACTCTTGCCGCAGCCGGTGCGCACCGCGCAGACCGCCACCACGGGTTTGGTCGACTTGAGCGCTGTCCGGTTGAGGCCCATCAGCGAGTAGTCGGCGCCAGCGGCCAGCACGCGCGCGCCGAGGTGCATCACCTGTTCGTGGGAGAGGTCGCTGTAGGCGAAGACCGCGCGGTCGACCTTGAGATCGCGGATCAGCCGCTCCAGCTCGGCCTCCGGATAGATGTCGATGCCCTCGGGATAGAGCGCGCCGGAGAGCTCTTTGGGGTAGCGGCGGCCGTCGATTCCGGGAATCTGCGCCGCAGTGAAGCCGACGACCTCGAAGTCGGCGTTGTCGCGAAAGAAGACGTTGAAGTTGTGAAAGTCGCGCCCAGCGGCGCCCAGAATCAGGATTCGTTCGCGATGCATGAGGCCTCCAACGGTGACTGTTCAAAGAAAAACACTAGTAATTTCGTGCACATACGCTCCACACGCGCCGCATATGCTTGTGCATAAGACGCCGATCGGGAAGGCCCCGCGAGCGCCGGGACGCCAGCGCGAGGGCCGCGCGCGATGAGTCTGAGCCAAAGGGAAATCGGTCTGGCGACGCGGGCCCTGGGCGAGTTGGCGGGCGGCGTTGTCCAAAAGATCCAGCTCTGCGCGCCACTGCGGCTGTTCATCGAGCTCCGGCGACCGGGCCAAAGCGATCGACTCTTCGTCTGCGGCGAAAGCGGGGCGACGCGTCTGCACCTGAGCTGGGACAAGGAATCGAGTCCCGCGCGGCCGTTGGCCTTTCAGGGGCTTTTGCGCGCGCATCTGACCGGGACGCGGCTCACGGAGATCGAGCAGTTGGTCGATGAACGCGCCGTCACGCTCACGTTTCAGGGGCGGGACTGCGCGCGGCGCCTCGTCGCCGAGCTGACTGGACGCCACGGCAACTTTTTCCTTCTCGACGACGCGGGAAAGATCCTCGGACTGGCCACGCCCTCCGCCTCCACCAGGCGCGATTTGCGCGTCGGGGCGACGTATCAGCCGCCGCTTCCCGTGACGCGGGGCGAGGGGACAGAGAGGCCGGCGCGATTCGAGGGACTGCGGGGCGCCGAGGCAATCTCGCGGGCGATCGAGGCCACCTATCGGGCGATCGAGGCAGATTCGCGGCGCGAGGCGGAGAGACAGGCGCGGCTCAAACCCCTGCGCGCGGAACTCAAGCGGACAGAGCGGGCCATCGAGCGGGCGCGCGGGGACCTCCAACGCTGCGGCGCGGCAGAGGACGAACTCAGGCGCGGCAACCTGCTCAAGGCCAACCAGCACCTCATCGCGCGGGGACAACGGGAGGCGCGGCTCGTCGAATACACGCCCGAGGGCGCGCGGGAGGTGACGCTCCAGCTCGATCCGGCGCTCACGCCACAACAGGAAATCGAGGCGGCGTTTCGGCGCTATCGGCGCTGGACGAGCGGGCGAGAGAAGGCGGCGGCGCGGATCGCGGTTCTGGAGGAGAGGCTGCGGGCGATCGAGGCGCGACTGGCCGCAGTCGAGGCCGTGGACGCCAAAGGCGAGGCGGCGGGCGTGGACCTGGATGTGGAAGGCATGGCGGGCGGGCGACATCGACCGAAGCCGACGGCGCCTGGCGATCGCGAGGCCAGGACAAGGGGGGCACTTCCCTTTCGCGAGTTCATGTCCGCGGCCGGACAACGCGTCTGGGTCGGGCGTTCGGCCAGGCACAACGACGCGCTCACCTTCAAATGCGCCAAGGGCAACGATCTGTGGCTGCACGTGCGCGGTCTGAGCGGTTCGCATGTCGTCATCCCGCTGAAGCGCGGCGAAGAGGCGAGTGAAGAGACGCTGCGCGACGCCTGTCAGCTCGCCCGGCACTTTTCGAGCGCGCGCGACGAGGCGGCGGAGGTGTCGTGGACGCGGGTCAAGTTCGTCCGTCGGCAAAAGGACGGCGCTCCCGGTGCTGTCACCTATTCGCAGGAGCGGACGCGGCTCATCCGGCCCGACAAAAAACGGCTCTCCAGGCTGCTCGGCGAGCCATTTGCCGATGCCTAAAACCAGCGTTGACCCTCTCTGGGCGCGCTCCTAAGAGACCGCCGCTTTTTCGCGGCCCCTCTCGGCAGCGCTCTCGCCCCATCCACCTCATTTCAGACAGGGAAATTTCATGCGCGCCTCGCACTCACACGTCCTCACCGCGACGCGACCCGCCGGCGAACAGCCGCGACGGCTCTGTGAACAACGACTTCTGGAGGTCGCGCGATGACTGCGGGCGACGCACGGCTGGATGGCTTCTACCTGGTGATCGACAAGGTCCAGGTCGGCCCCCTGAGCGAGGCCCAGATCCGGGCGCAGCTGGCGTCGGGCAAGCTCCACCCCGGGACCTTTGTCTGGCGCAGCGGCATGGGCGAGTGGCGTCGGGCAGAGGACGTGAAGGCGTTTCAGGCGCTCTTCGACGAACCGCCGCCCCCGCCGCCGACAGAGGACGCGCCCCCCGCAAAGAAGGCCAAGCGCGCGAAGCCCAAGGCCGAGACGGTGGAAGACCCATGGTTTCAGGCCTCTTCAGCGCCATCGCCGTCGTCGGAAAAGAATGTCGACGACGATCCCTTTGCCGCGCTCAGCGCCCAGGCCGACGAAGCGGCGCCTTCGCAAAACAACAGCGCCTTCGAGGTGGGCGAGCAGACGCGCTTCTTCATGATTCAGGCGGGGATGACGCAGAAGCAGCGCAACCCGCCTTGGAAGATCGCCCTCTTCATCGCTCTCTTCATCGGCGTGCCGGCTGGCGCGCTGTTCGCGATGTCGCAGATCACGGTCAAACAGACCGTCTTCAACGAGGAGACGGGCCAGGACGAGGTCGTCGAGGTGACGATGCTCTCCGAGGTCTCGGACGGCATCTCTGATCTGCGCAACACGTTGCTCGGCATCGGCAAGGAGAAGCCGGAGAAGGAGCAGGCGGCCAAGCGACGCAAGCGCGTCAAAAAGCCCGCCAAGGAAGCCTCGCTCGCGCCCCCGACGGCACTGAACATCCCGGCCGACGTGGCGCCGCCATCCTCTCCCGACGAAGCGCTCAACCAGCGCATCGCCCTCGGCCCGGAGGTTTCGAAGACCGATTTCGACTTCAAAGCCGCGCAGTCGGATAGCGCCCGCGCGCTCGCGCTCTACCAGAGTGGGGACAAGGTCCTGACCGGCCCTATTGGCCGCAAGGACAAGTCGAGCGGTGGACCTGGACTCGATGGCGCGCCGGCGCTGGCGCCCGAGGTGATGGCCGAGGTGATTGGCCGCAACCAGAAGGCTTTTCAGCGCTGCACGGAGAACGAGCTCAGGCGCAACCCGCGCTTCAAGGGCGGCAAGATCAACCTGACCTTGACGATCGGCAGCTCGGGCATGGTGACGCAGGCCAAGATCGATCGCGCCGACATTGGCGAGGCAGAGATCGGCACCTGCCTCAAGCAGAGCGCCCGCCGCATCGTCTTCCCCTCCTTCGAAGGCGAGCCCTTCGATCTGGAGGTTCCGCTCGTGCTGACGGCCGGTTTTTGAGGGCGTTGACAGGCTTGGTGAGCGCCCTGGCGGGTGGGCTTTTGGCGCCTTGACCCCAGCAGTTGGCCGGGCTAGTCGCCCGCCGCCATGAAAATCACCGAGTTTCTCGCGCCCGAATCGATCGTCAGTTCGTTGAGCGCCACGGACAAGCCAGCCGTGGTCGCCGAGCTGTGTGGCGTCCTCGAAAAGCGCGTCTGTGCGGTGAACGGCAAAGACCTCCCGGCCATCCTGCTCGATCGAGAGCACCTCTCCTCGACCGGTATCGGCGAAGGCGTGGCCATCCCTCACGGCAAGGTCGCGGGACTCTCCTGTCTCGTCGCCGCCTTTGGCGTCTCGCGCCGCGGGGTCGACTTCAACGCCATCGACGGCAAGCCGACCCACCTCTTCTTCGCCCTGCTCGCGCCAGAAAACTCGGCGGGCATCCACCTCAAGGCGTTGGCGCGCATCAGCCGCATCTTCAAAAACCCCGCCTTCCGCCGCTCCATCCTCGACGCGCCCGACGCGCAGGCCATCTACGACATCATCTCGGCCGAAGACGCGCGGGTCTAAAGGCGACGTGGGCGGCGAGGTAGCGACAGAGCGATGAAAATCCTCACCGTTGAAGACCTGCTGCGGCGGGAAGGCCAGGCGCTCCAACTGACGCTCCTGGTCGGCAGGGAGGGGCTCAATCGATCCATCAATGGGATGCGCGTTCAGAAGGTCGCCCTGACGCCCACCGGGTTCGCAGATCCTCTGCTCGCCGACCGCATCCAGGTCTTTGGTGGCACCGAAATCGCCTACCTCGCCTCGCTGCCAGTGACGCGGCAGGCGGAGATCTTCGAGGCGCTGCTCGCTGTCCACATCTCCTGCCTGGTGGTGACGCGCGATCTGCCCCTGCCCGACGGATTGGCGGTCATGGCCGACCGACGTGGCGTCCCGGTTTTGCGGACACCTCTCTCCTCGCAGGACTTTGCCCAGGGCGCCCAGCGCTGGTTGGAGCGGGAGCTCAGGCCGTGCGTCTACAAACACGGCGAGATGATGGATGTGTTCGGCGTCGGCGTCTTCATCTTTGGCAAGAGCGGCATCGGCAAAAGCGAGTGCGCCCTCGACCTGGTGATGCGCGGCCACAGGCTCACGGCGGACGATGTCGTTCGCATCTGGCGCAAGGGCGACAACGTCTACGGCGCCTGCTCGGAGCTGACCCAGCACCACATGGAGATCCGCGGCCTGGGCATCATCAACATCAAGGATCTCTTCGGCGTGGCCTCGGTGCGCGACAACAAGAAGATCGAGCTGGTGATCGAGCTCGTCGATTGGGACCCGACCGAGGACTACGACCGACTGGGGACCGAGGAGCGCGCCTACAACCTGCTCGACGTGCCGGTGCCGTTTCTCGTCCTCCCGGTGCGCCCGGGACGCAGCATCACGACGATCATCGAGGTCGCCGCGCGCAACCAGCTGCTCAAACAGCAGGGCGTCCATTCGGCCAGGGCCTTCCAGGACCGATTCCACCTCTCGATCGCCGACCAGACGCCGTGGCCGCCCAACCGCCACGATCCTGACTGAGCGCCGCGTCGCGCCCGCCTTTCACCTCACAGAGGAACCACCATGAGCGACTGCCTGTTTTGCCGCATCCGCGACGGCCTCATCCCTTCGCCCAAGCTCTACGAGGACGAGCTCTGTTTCGCGATTGCCGACATCTCGCCGCAGGCGCCGACGCACCTTCTAATCCTGCCCAAAAAGCACATCGCCTCGCTCGACGCGCTGACCGACGATGACGCGCCCATCGTGGGACATCTCATCGCGGTGGCCGCGCGCCTGGCACGGGACAAGGGCTTTGCCGAGGACGGCTATCGGGTGGCGATCAATTGCAACGCGCACGGTTGTCAGACCGTTTTCCACCTGCACGTCCACCTGCTCGGCGGTCGGCAGATGGGTTGGCCGCCAGGCTGAATGCGCCGCGCGCCGATTCTCGCCCTGGGCGTTTCTCTCGGGGTTCACGCCCTCGTCCTGATGGCCGTCCTCTGGCTGCCCCGGCCAACGCCTCTGGCTGTGACGCCGTCGCACGCTGTGTCGTCGCGCGCGCCGTCGATTGTCGGCTTCGAGGTGGTGGCCCAACCGACAGCGCCGTCGTTTTCCCAAGGCGGGACATCGGCTGACGTGTCTGGGATCGCGCCTCTCGCGCCTGTCGCCTCGCCAAAAATAAAAAAGCGCGAGGTCCAGCGCCCCGCGCCGCGTCGGATGAAACCGCCCCGGAAAGCCGCCCCTGAAGCGTCTCCCCCGCCTTTCCCTCTCAGGTCAGTGGCGTCCGAGCCGTCGCCAGAGCGCGCGCCCAACGCGTCCAAAACGTCCGAGGCAGCTGTCGCGCATGTCGGGAAGACGGCGGTTTGGGCGGCGAGCGATTCACTGTCCAGCGAGGAAGTCGCGACGCGGGCTTCAGGGGTGGACGCCGCGACTGACGCGCCGGTTGCCGTCGAAGGCGACGCGCCTGTTCCCGACTTGTCCGCGACGACTTCGATGAACGCGGTGAACTCGGCGGATTCGGCGACCGCGGGCCCGATCGCCTCGACCGAAACGGCCTTCAAGTCTGGGCAGAGTCAAAGCGTCGGCGCCGAAGTCCTGCGCGCCATCACCGATCGCCTGGCTGATGCGGCCTCTGTCTGCTACCCGCGCGCGTCTCAAAGGCGCGGTCACGAAGGCGTGGCCCAGATGCGCTTTTGCCTCGATGAAAACGGCGCTCCCCACCAGATCGCCCTCGTCCACTCGTCCGGCCGCCCGCAACTCGACGCCGCCGCCCGCTGCGCCATCGAACGCGCCGCGCCCTTTCCGTCTCTGCCGGGCCAGTGTCTGACCGTTCCCATCCGCTTCGCCCTGCGCCGTCGATGAGTCCCACCGTTGTCCACCACCGCCGCTGACCGCGCGCTTTCGTTGGCGACAAACGGCCGGGACGAAAAAAACGCGCGGCTTTTTGCAAGCGACCGCCATGAACACCTCTCAAACGCCCTCTCTCGAACACCTCCTCGGCCAGCGGCGAATCGTCGTCTGCTGCGGCGCGGGGGGCGTGGGCAAGACGACGACCTCGGCGGCACTGGGACTGGCGGCGGCGCGACTTGGCAGGCGTTCGCTCGTCCTCACCATCGATCCGGCGCGGCGACTGGCGCAGGCCATGGGGCTTCCAGACTGCGCGCGCGAACCCACCGCGATCGACGGCGAACGGCTCCATCCACTCGGCATCGAGGAGGGGCTCTTGCACGCCTGGACACTGCTGCCGGAAGTCGTCTTCGAGCAGATGGTGCTGGAACTCGCGCCCACGCCCGACGCCGCCCGACGCGTCCTCGACAACCGCATCTGCCGCCTGCTCTCGCGCATGACCGCCGGGATGCAGGAATACACGGCGGCCGAAGCCGTCCACCGCCTGGCCACCTCGGGCGACTACGACCTCGTGGTCCTCGACACGCCGCCCTCGCGCAACGCCCTCGACTTCCTCGTCGCGCCGGGACGCATCGCCAGCTTTCTCGACGAGCGCATCGTCTCTCTCTTTCTCTCCGGAGGCAGGCGGCGCGGGATGATCGCGCGCAAGGCCCGGGAGGTCATCGACGCCGTCTTTGTCCGCGTCTTTGGCAAGGGCTTTCACGAGGAGCTCTTCGACTTCATCGACGCCTTTTCCGGCATGTTCTCGTCGATGCGCGCCCACGCCGACGGGGTGAAGGCCCATCTGGAGTCGGAGGAGGCCGCCTTTCTCGTCATCACGGCACAGGGCACGACCATCACCCAGGAGTCGCTGTTCATGCGCGACCGCATCCGACAGATGCGCTTCCCGTTTCGCGGCTTCATCCTCAACCGCAGCCTCGCCGGCGGCGACGAACCCCTCTCGCCAGAGTCGCTGACCCTGCCTTCGTCCGCCATCGAATCAGGCCTGAGCGCGGACGACCTCCACGCCCTCGCCGAGGTGGAGCGCTGGCAGGCGCGGCTGGATCGAGAGCACCTCGAGCTTTTGCGACGAGAGGCGGCAGAAGGTGCCTTCGCATTGGCGGCACCGCATTTGGGCAGCGCCATCGAAGATCTCGCCGGGCTCGATTTGCTGGCGCAGGGCCTGATCGCGGCGCGCGCGGATTGAGAAGCGACGCCTGAGCGCCGACCGTTGGCCGTGGATTCGCCGTTCTCAGGTCTTGGCGAACTCGACGCGGCTGTCCGGTCCCAGCGACAGGCCATCGCCCTTCTCTTCGCAGCCCTCGACGCGCACGAGATCGCCGCGCTGCAGCCGGGCAAAGCGCCTGTTGGCGTCGCTGAGGTGCTTGGTCTGCAGAGAGAGCCCCACGCGCCCGCGCGGACCGCATCCCATGAAGCGCTGGCGGCCCTTGGAGGCGAGCGGCTCGGAGACGATGCGGAAGAGCGCCGGATCTTCGGGACAGGCTGGCGACTCGGCGACGCGCCCAAAGACCATGGCCGTCATCTTCAGCGATTCCTTGTGCAGGCCTGCCGCGCGCGCCAGCGAGGCGATGAACTCGGGGGGCTCCCAGGGGATTTCGGCGTGGCACCAGTCGCTCGCCTTGACGAGTGCCGGACACGACGCGCGGTAGAGGCAGGGGCTGAGCGGGACGATGCCGCGCGTCAGGAGCAGGTTGCGCACTGCGAGCATGGCCCGCGAGGTTTCGCGCAGCGCAGGTTCGAGGATGAGCACGCGTCCACCGGGCGCCACGCGTTCAAAGGCGCGTTCGACAAGTCCGGCGCGACGAGGCGTGGCGTCGGGTTGGCCGCTCCACAGCTCGTTGAGGAGATGGCCCGCCATGACGAGATCGAAGCTGCCCTCCGGGACCGGTTGGTTGGCCGCCTTCCACACGCGGATGGAGAGCGACTCCCCACGGCGGACCGCGATTTGGCGGGCGATTTCCAGCGCGGCCTCGCTGCGATCGGCGGCGGTGACTGTGCGGACGCCATGATCGAGCGCGGCGAAGGCCATCGGGCCTGGTCCACTGCCCAAATCGAGCGCGCTGCGCGGACGCGTCGGGAGGGAGCGCAGGGCGTGGCGCGCCTGGGCGTAGGAGATGGGCCAATAGAAGAGCAGGTAGGCGCCGAGGAGCGACGGCTCGTCCATGTAGCGGCTGCCAGCGAGATCGCGCGCGCCGGTCAGACCGCGGGAGAGTTTGCGCACGCCAGAAGCGACTTCGCGCAGTTCGCCAGGCAGCAGCCGATCGTCCGGTCCGGAGCCGCGCCTGTGGGCGTCGCGCCAAACGTCGAGGAGGGTGGGAATCCAGCGGGAAAGATCGCGGGCGATGGGGTCCATGGTGTCGGAAGGCTTTCTTCGGGCAGGGCTCCGCCAACGGAATCGCCGCGTCGGGGAAGCGCTCACACCGCGTTCGGGTTCGGGAGAGAGGCGTGCGCGCGCGCCCGGGGCGACTTTGGGGCGGGGCGAGAGGGCGGCGCTCCTTGCGCTGAAAAGGCGGCAGGGTCAACCGGCGCGCTCTGGACGTTCGAGGGAAAGCGAGTTGAGGCGCCGCGCGGGGCTGAAGTAGAAGGCGCGCCCTTTTTTCCGGCCCCCTGGCGGGCACTTCCGCCGCCATCCCCCTCTTTTCTCCGCCCTTTTCCCAGCGAGTCACCGCCATGTTCGTCGCCGTCGCCCGCATCGCGATCGCCCTTCCCGAGGCGCGTTCCCTCAAGGGCAAGCGCCAGGTCGTCCACCGCATCGTCGAGCGCGTGCGCGCCCAGTTCAACGCCAGCATCGCCGAGGTGGAGGACAACGATGTCTGGCAGCGCGCCATCATCGGCATCGCCGTGGTCGGCAACGAGCAGGGCTTCGTCCAGTCGTGCATCGACAAAATCCTGGGCTTCATCGAGGCGCTCTACGTGGCGCCCATCGTCTCGCGCGCCGTCGAAGTCGTGCCGCTGGGATCGTCGCTCTTTGCCCGCCCTGAATGGGAAAAGCTGGAGGCCAAGATCGAGCAGGACCTGGCCGACGAGCGGGATCGTGACGCGAAGGCCAACCCCGCCCCCGAGGCAGACCCCCAGGAGCGCGAGACCTGGCCCGGCGTGCGCACGCTGGCCGATGTCGAGGGCACCGACGATCCGGAGATGGCGACCTTCCGCGCGCCCGCGCCCAAGAGCAAACGCGGCGGACGCGCCAAGTCGATCAAGGAGATGAGCGAGGCGGAACGCGCTCAGGCGCTCGACGCGCTGCGGGCCCAGATGAAGCGGCCCAAGGATTCCTAGATTTTTCCCGTCTGACGGCGCGGCAAAGGACGCCGACCGGGAAGAGAGGTTGAACACGTCATGGCAACACACTCGCGGACAGAGCGCGTCGCGGCGCTGATCCAGGAGGAATTGGGGCGCATCTTCGCGCGTGGGCTCAAGGATCCGCGCGTCGGTTTCATCACCCTCACAGGCGCCAAGGTGTCGCCCGACCTGCGCGAAGCCTGGGTCTACTACACGGTCCATGGCGGCGAAGCGGAGCGGACGCGGACCGCCCAGGGACTCATGGCGGCGCGCGGCTATCTCAGGCGCGAACTCGGCGCCAACCTCTCGCTGCGCGTGACCCCCGACCTGCACTTCGTCATCGACAAGGCCATCGACCACGGCGCGCGCATCGACGAGCTCATCCAGCAGGTCCACCAGGCGGACGCGGCGCGCGCGGCGGAAGGCGAGGCCTTTGCGGCAGAGGGCGAACTCCCAGTGGCTCGAAATGCGGACGGCGACGACGAGTGAGCGGATGAACGGCGTCATCGTCATCGACAAGCCCGAGGGATTGACCTCGTTCGATGTGGTCGCCCGCGCCAGGCGGCGCTTCGGCACCCGTCGCATCGGCCATACCGGCACGCTCGATCCCATGGCCACCGGCGTCCTGCCCCTGTGCGTCGGCGAGGCGACTCGAATCGCGCAGTTTCTGACCTGCGACGACAAAGCCTACGAGGCCGAGCTGGCCCTGGGCGCGTCCACCGACACGCAGGATCGGACCGGGCAAATTATCGCGACTGCGCCTGTCCCCAGCCTGGGTAAGGCCGATCTCGAACGCGCGCTCGACGCCTTTCGCGGCGAAATCGACCAGGTGCCGCCGATGTTTTCCGCCATCCGCGTCAACGGCGAGCGCCTCCACACGCTGGCCCGTCGTGGCGAGTCCATCGAACGCCCCGCCCGCCGCGTCACCATCCACGGCCTCGACCTCCTCGAACACGACGGCGCGCGCCTGCGCCTGCGCATCGCCTGTTCCAAGGGCACTTACGTCCGCGCTCTGGTCCACGACCTGGGCGAAAGCCTCGGCTGCCACGCCCACCTCACCGCCTTGCGACGCCTGCGCGCCGGACACTTCGCCATCGAAGACGCCACGCCGCTGGCAACCTTGGAGTCCCTGACAGACGAAGCGCTGGCCGAACGCCTGATCAGCGAGAGAGACGCCCTCGCGACGCAGCCCGAAATCCTGCTCGACGAGGCCACCGCGCGCCGCGTGCGTCACGGACAAAAACTCCTGTTCGCCGACATCAGCACCGACAGCGCGATCCCGAGCGGCCATCCCCTGCGCCTGACAGACCGTTGCACAGAGCGCCTGCTGGCCATCGCGGAACGTCGCGGCGCATCGCTGCGCTACCTGCGCGTCCTCGCGGACTGAACGCCCCTCCCCTCGGCGAGGCCTGGCAGTCTGGGAGTTTTCTCCCTTGACACTTGAAAGCGGGCGCCCCTATCTGCGCGCCGCCTGTTGTCAAATTTTTTGACGACAATTTTTTTGGGCGTGTTTCAGGTGTGATTCGGACGTTGCGTCCGAAGAAGGATGTTCTCTCCAGGGTTCCGCTTGCCTCGTCGACGCGGCGCACTGGGAAGAAACCGGCAGGGACGGCTTGGCCGTGAAAAAATCGGGTCGAAGGAAGTCGATGCGGAGATGCGGGGAATGAACGAACCCAAGCACGAGGGCACCGCGACAGAGCGCTCCCAGGAAGAGGAGACGCCGTCGCGCCAGGGGTGGCGGGCAGGGACGATGCGCTCCAAGACGATGTCGCGCAAAGAGATGGCGCGCGAGATGCGCCGCCGTCGAATGCTCGGAATCGTCGAGGAAGAGGACGAAGAGCTCCTTCGGGCCATCGAAGCGTGCCGTCCGCGTTGTCGCGCCGATTGTGCCGCCAGCACGCGCCCGTGCCTTTTCATCTCCTGCAAGCACCACCTCTATCTCGACGTGAACCCGGAGACGGGCTCCATCAAGCTGAACTTTCCCGACAAAGAGGTCTGGGAGCTCGAAGAAACCTGCGCGCTGGACGTGGCGGACAAGGGCGGCATCACTCTCGAAGAGGTGGGAGCCATCATGAACCTGACGCGCGAGCGCATCCGCCAGGTCGAGACGCGTGGTCTGCTCAAACTGCGCGAGGCGGCCGAAGAGGAGCTCGATCCGGAAGATCCCAAGCGCACCGAAAGGCGCTGACGCGCGTGGAGATGGCTTTGGTGGCGCCCGCTGGCGACGTATTGTTTCCCGCAGGCGCCATTTAATTGTTTCCGCGCTCTTTGTTTCGTCATTCCTTTGACGACGCGCCGAAACAAGCTCGGTTTAATTTTAAATATAACGAGGGAGGAGTTGATGAGTCACAAGATGAATCACAAATGGTGGATTGTCCTCATGGCCGCGATGCTCTTCATTCTCCCGGGCTGCGGCGGCGCCAAAAAGAGCTGTAAAAAATCGGCAGAGGCTTATTTTGATTATCTTTCGGGAAACAGCTGGGGTTCGATTTACAACATGCTGACCAAAGAACACCAAAAGATGATCGGTTCCAAAAAGCGCCTCGCCTTTTTGATGGAAGAAGTTTTTGAATACAAAGGTTCTAAAAAATTCAAGCTGAAGTCGCTGGTCGCCTATCCGGGCAAGGATTCCTGCAATGTCCAGATTGTCTACGACTACGCGGTCAGATTGCGCGGAGAAAACGAAAAGCCATATACCGATATTTCCGAAACATTAATCTTCAAACGCTCGCCGGAAGATAAAAAATGGTATCTTGAAATTCCGGGCGGCAGCGAATTGTCTGGATTCTAAACAGAATAACAAGCTGAAGGCATAGATGAGGGCGCGCGGGTTGGGCGCCCTTCTTGTTTTTCAAACAGCGTCGGAATTGTTTTTAAATGGCAGTTTGACCGTGGCGGCAGATTTGAACGAATTTGTCTGTGAATGGAGGGATGGGAGATTGTCATGAGCGATCACAAAAAAGAAATAGAGCAAATGACGGAAAACAAAACCGCTCGAAATCCAGAAAATGAAATCGAGCAAATGTCGCACAAAGAAACAGCGCCATCGACTCAAGCCAAAACAACCGCGCAGGCCCCGCAACACGAGGCGCCTTTCTCGGAAATGAACGTTCCGACACCGCAGGCGGCAGAACGCCGTCGGGCTCCGGGGCTGGCCATTGCCCTGTATTGCCTTTTGGCGATCTCGGCCGCCGTTGCCCTGCTCGGACGCAGCAGTCAGATCGTGCCCGAGATGGCGCGGGTGGCGGCGCCCATCGCCTTTGCCGCGTTTTTTGTCCTCTTTGCCGTCTATCGATTCGCGCTGATCCGCGCGCGCCGCTATTCGCCGGGCAAGGCCTTTGTCCAATTGGGCATTGGTTCGCTGTTTTTGCTGATGCTCGCGCCCGGGGTCCTTCAGACGAATGCCGCGCAGGCGCCGCTGGAGCCTGTCGAGCGCATGTTGCGCCACTCGGATCCGTCGGTGCGCGCCCTCGCCTGCGACGCCTTTCTCCTGCTCCCCGACGATGAGGCGCAAAGGGCTCTGCCCGCGCTGAAAGCGCTCGACAAAGACCCGCACCCCGCTGTGCGCGAACGTGCCCGACGCGCCCAAGAGCGCCATCTCCAGACGGATCGCGCCGCCATACCGTCGCCTCAGCCTGCCGCGCCGCTGAAGCCTTGATCGCGACTGAAGGGGAAGAAAACAACGCCTGGCGCGCTCACGTTGCCGCGCGCTGTCGAGGTGCCATCGAGGTGGTTTGGCGCCGCTCGCGAACGCGGGTCAGGCCGGGCGACATCGAGGGGACGTGGCGCGTCGATCGCGTGAAGGAGGACGATTCGGGTGCCCTCGACCCTTTTCTTGACCCTCGCGCACACCGCTGCCAAGTTGCGCCGCCTTTTGCTAGGGGTGAGTCTTTGTCCCACATAGTACTACAAAAAATAATCGCCGGACTCGCGATTTTGGGCCTGAGCGCAGGGTGCGCGCAGGAGGACGCGGGGACGCCACCGCCGACCGACGCCTTTCACTATCCCGTCTCGTTGGCGCTGCATCCGGCTGAAGGCGTGGCTCAGACGCTCTACGTGGCTAGCTCCAACTTCGACCTGCTCTACAACCGCGGCACGGTGCTGGCCGTCGATCTGACGGCGCTCGATTTGGACGCCACAAACGAGTCGCAGCCCCTCGCCTCGCTCATCGATCAGGAGAGCGGTTACGCCACCATCGACAGCTTCGCCGGGATGATGCTGCTCAACGATGGCGCGCGCCTGTTCGTGCCCACGCGCTCCAACCATCGGCTCTTCGCTCTCGACGTGAACGGCCCAGCGCTGCGCTGCGTGAGCGACGCGGATTCGGGAAAGCCGCAGGACTGCGCCGGCGTCTCGCTCTCCAAGGACGGCACCGAGGCCACCGACCCCTACGCCCTGGCCATGCACGAAGGCGCGCTCTACGTGACGCACGGCACGCGGCCTTCGACGGGCGACAGCTACGAGAACTCGATGCTGGCCCGGCTCGATCCGGAGACGCTGGGCGATTTGAGCTTTATCGACATCGGGCCGGCGCCCTCCGAGGGCATCCTCGACACGCCGAGCGGGCTCTATTTCACCGGAAGGGCGGTCCTCAACGCGTCCGAGGCGCTGCGCTCTCTCGTGGACGACCAGGTCTTTGACGCCGGGGTAACGCTGGCGACCGGCATTCAGGAAGGGCGCGGGTTGGGGCTGTCGAGCGACGGGACGCGCCTCTATGTGCTGACGCGCGGCACGCGAAACTCCTCGAACGTCCCCTCGATCGGTCCGGACGGGCTGCTCGTCGTCGACATCTCGCCCGACGAAAGCACGGGGCTCGCGCGCAACCAGGTGCTGGCCTTCAGCGAGCTGCCCGAGGGCGCCAGCCAGATGGCGGTGATCCCGCGCGAGGACAAACGCGACCTCATCGCCGTCTCCTGCACCGACTCGGATTTTGTCGTCCTCTATGACGACGAGCTGGGCGTGACGACCGCGGCCATCATTGTCGACTCGCCCTACGGCATCGCCTGGTCGGCCATGGGCGAGGGTGGAAGCGGGGCGCGGCTCTTTGTCGCCAGCTTTGCCGGCCAGAGTGTCGAGATCATCGACGTGCCCGATCTGAACGCGCCGCAGATTTGGAAAAAGCGCCGCAGCCTCAAGGGGCCGTCGCAGGAGTGATCCCGCCGCGTCCACGGCATCTGCCGCGATGGCGCGAACGGACCGGAGACACTGGGAAAGGGGACCGCCGCCCTGGCGCCAGCCCGCACCGCGCTTGGGGACGAGCGCGCACCGGAGAAGCCGTGAACACCTTTCGCAAGACAACGCTGCCCTGCCTCCTCCTTCTCGCCGCGCTCGCCGGGACCGGCTGTGCCGACGACGCCTTGAGCGCCCAGGCCGACTTTGGGGCGCCGCGTTCCCTCGCGCTCAGTGGCCAGAATCTCTTCGTCGCCGCGACGGACGCGCCGCGCCTCAGGGTCATCAATCTCGACTCGCAACGCGTCGTGCGCGCGCCCAACCCGCTCTTTTCGCTCTCGGTGCCGACGGTGGCCCTGCCGCGCGCCGTGGCCTCCTGGCGCTCTGTGGATGGCGCCCTCTCCTCGCCCTTTGTCTTCACCCTCTCGACGGTCGAGCCGCGCGTCTCCATCGCATCGGCACAGCGGCGACTGCTCATCGGCCAGCTGGTGACGCCTGAAATCCCGCTCGACATCGCCGTGACGGCGCTCGCCGACGCGGCTGACGACACCGTGGCCTACATCTCCGCCATGGTCGACGGCGCGGGCGCGCTCTTCTCCTTCTCCCTGCCCGCCGAACTGGCCGAGTCCTCGATTGAGACCGATCTCGTCGAGCTGACGCGAGAGGATGGCATCGACCTCGCGGGCACCATCCCGCAGCGGATCGTGGCCTCGCCGACCGATCCATCGCTCCTCGCCATCGCCAACCGCGCGCGGGGCGATGCCGGGGTGCTCCTCGTCAATGTGGCGGACCAGACAGTGACGCCCGTCGACGTGGGGGGACCGGCCTCGACGCTCGCCTTTGATCCGACGGGAACGCGGCTCTTTGGACTCATCGACAGCGAAGCCTGCCTCCTGGCGCAGTCGGCCGCCTCCGAAGGCGCGACAGACGGCGCGGCGACAGGCGATGGCGCGACGGGCGATTCGACTGGCGACACCTCTGGCGACACGCAGGGCGGCGATGAGGTGGAGAGCGACGGCAGTGTGGACGCGGCCTCGGCGCCGACCCGTTCGAGCTCGACCGTCGTTCCCGGATCGCAAGGGCCAAAATCAGGAGAGGGCCTGGGCGACTGCAGCGGCCTGTTCGCGATCGACGTGGAAACAGCGGCGCCCATCGAGTCGTCCCCTCTGCGCGTGCCCGGCGTGTTGCGCGGCGTGGCGGCGGCGGGCGCGGTGACGCTGAAACTGCCGGACGACACCAAGCGCGACATCGATCCGCTGGTCCTCGTCACCTCCAGCGAAGGCGCGCTCTACCCGGTGGACGGCGCGACGCTGACGCTCATCAACGCCCAGGAGGAGGAATCCGGCTTTGAGCTGACGCACGTCGAACCCAACGGCCGCAGCTCCTACAACGAGACAGCGCCGAGCGAGATCGCCATCACCGAGGGACGCGCCGCGAGTCAGACCGTCTCCATCCTTTACGAGGGGCTTTTGCCCGCGCTGAACGAGAAGCACGGCGTTTTGGGCCCGGATGGACTGTCGAGCGCGGGGACCGATTTCGCGGCGCTGGGCGTCGAAGTTGGCGACCGCGTGGAAATCGAGGACGCAGAAGACGCCTGCGAGTCGTTCACCGTCACCGCCGTGGCCGTTGGCCTGCTCTCGCTCGAAGGCGTTCCCGACGCCTGCCAGGGCGGCGTCACTTACGGGGTCCGCGCGGGCGGCGCCTATCTCGTCAGCGGCGAGGTGAGCGGCCTGATGGGGCGTGTAGCCGAGGGAGAGACCTTCGAGTTCATGGGCGAGGCGCTCTACGAGCTCGGTCTGGAGGTGCCCGAAACGCCAGCGCTCTCCTTTGTGATGACCGGCAGCGATCCACGCGTCGACGCGGGCTGGACCATCGAGATCGAGGGTGGCGTCGAACCGTTCGTGGTGCCTCTCTCGTCGATCATCATGCCGGGGGCCATCGTCAGCGACCCGGCGACGAACGACTTTTACGTGGCCTACCAGGGTGGCAGCGCCATTCTGCGCGTCGTCCCCTCCAAGCTGGAGCACGAGAGCGTTTCAACCTCGGATGGCCTGAGCGTTTTCCGCTGAAAAAAGTTTCGACATTGCAGAGTGACCGATGGGAAAGACGCCCGCCCTCGCGCCAGGCAGCCGCCCGTCGACACCTCACGCGCGCCGCGGCGCGATGAACCCAAGAGACGCCATCAATCCCCAATCACTCCACGCGGCCCCTCGGTCGCATCTCATTTGAGGCTTCACCGCATGAAAACTTCGAAACACGCCAAGAGCGCCCACGAGATCCAGATCGTCGACACCATCTGGGACGCCTTCGAGCAGATGGCCGACGAGATGGGCACCGACCGCGAAGGGCTCGTCAACCAGGCCATGTTCATGTTCGCCCGGCTGAACGGGTTCCTCATGCCGGTCGCCGCTGCCGGAGCCGTCGCACAGACGCCCGCCACCTCGGCGCCGATGAGCGAGACAGCCGCCCCTGTCGAAGAGAGTGAGCCCGCGGTCCCGGCCGCCGTCAGAGTCTCCGCCAAACCAGAGGCCAAGCCCGCCGCCGCCAAGGCCCCCGAAGTGGACGACGAGTTCGCTGACGACAGCAACGCCGAGGAAGAGGCCTTCCAGTCAGAGTTCGACGACGACTTCGACGCTGTCGAGCCGGATCCGGAACCTGAGCCTGAGCCCGAACCTGAACCCGAGCCGGAACCGGAACCTGAGCCAGAAGAGCCTGAGGACGCGGGCGACTTCTTCAAAGAGGACACCCCGCCGCCGCCGCCGCGCCGTTCCATGGCCCCTCCGCGCCGTGGCGCTGGTTCGTCGCTGCCGCCGCCGCCGCGCAGCCGTCGCTTCCCCAAGGCCGAGCCCGCGCCCGAGCCGGAACCTGAGCCCGCAGAGGACTTCCCGCAGGCTGTGGACGAGGAGGACGATCGCAAGGCGGTCGCCGAGCGCGTGCTGGAGACGGCCGCCGAGCTCGAACGCCTGATCAAGGGCAAGAGCGCCGATGACGACGAAGACGCCACGCCCTTCGCGCCCGAGCCGACACCGCCTGTGGGACGCCGCGCCGCCAAACCCCGCGCGAGCGCCACCTTGGAGCTCTACTTGGTCGACGAAGAAGGCGAGCTCGAACCGATCAAGAAGGCCCGCTACATCATCGGCCGCGGCAAGCACTGCGACATGGTCATCAACAGCGGCAAGGTCAGCCGCGAACACGCCGTCATCACCAAGGAAAACGGCGCCTTCTTCATCGAGGACCTCGGCTCGTCGAACGGCACCTGGTTCAAGAAGCAGCGCATCAAGAAGCAGCAGATCGAGGACGGTGACGAGTTCTACATCTGCGCGGACAAGGTGAAGTTCGCCCTCCGCTGAGTTGTCCCGACACCGCGTTTTTCTGGGCCGTCGCTGATTCGTCTGCGGCGGCCCGTTGTTTTGTGACGCGGCCGATTGAACGCGCCGTCATCGGCGATGCCTGAGCCCTGAATGGTTGTCCTCTCGATCATGACCGCGTTCGCGTTGTCCGCGGGTCTGCCCGCGCCGTCGCTCGCGGAGCCGGGGCCGACGATTGCCGTGCGCGCGGATCGCGGCGAGGTCTCCCAAGCCGGCACATCGATCCGGGCGGAGGGGGGCGTTGTCCTGCAGAGTGGCGATCTGTGGCTGCGGGCCGACGAGCTGCAGTTCGATCAGGCGACAGGGCAGGTCAGCGCGCGGGGCAACCTCGGGTTGGTGGACGGCAACCTGGTGTTGGAAGGGCAGGCCGCCTCGCTCAACCTGAGCGACCCGGACACGCTGAAATTCGAAGGCGCGACGCTGTTTCAGAAGGAGTCGCCTGTCTCGCCGAAGAACTTCGCCGACTGCGCGCGGACAGAGGGGCGAGGCGCCGCGCCGACCGAATCAACGACCGCCCCAACAGCACCGCCTGACGCGCCGACATCCGTCCTAGCAACCTCTGCAGAGACCGCCTCCGGCGCCACTCTACCGCCCCCCTGTGACATCCCTGCCAACAGCGCCCCCGGACAAAACATAGCGCCTGACTATGACATCGCTGTCGACCGGGCGCCGACCGAAGAAGGCGCGCCGGATGTCTCTGAACAGGCGTCTGTCAACGCGGCGTCCGCGCCTGAGTCCGAGACCGCGCCTGAGCCCAAGGTCACTTCCGAGGCCGAAAATCAGGGCGAATCCGGAAACGCGCCGATCAGCGCCGAAGAAGCGTCGACCCAAGCCCCTGCCGACAGCGCCTCGGCGGACGCAGCCCCTGTGGATGAAGCGCCCGCCGAACAGGGAACGACCGACGCCGCGCTCCCGTCTCTGGCGCCCGAAGCCGCGTCCGGCGTCGCCTTTTCCGAGGAGGAGCGCCGCGCCTGGCGTGAGGCCGACGACTTTGCCGCCTGTCAGCCGGGCGATCTGGAGCGGTTGGGCCAAAACGCGCTGCGTCTCGACGCCGAATCCATCGAGCGCCGTGGCAACGCCTTTCACGCCCGTTCGCTCAAGCTCACCTCTTGCTCCTGCGCCGGTTCGGATTGTCCCGCCTGGTCTCTGGGCGCCTCAACGGCCAGCGTCGAACCGGGCGAGGGCGCGCTCCTGTGGTGGCCCACCTTCCGCATCCGCGACGTGCCGGTCCTCATCTTCCCGGCGCTCTACATTCCGCTCTCGACACGCCGCACCGGCCTGCTCTTCCCCAAGGTCGAGTTCGCCAGCGGCGGCGGCCTTGGCGTGGACCTGCCGTTCTTCCTCACGCTCGGCCAGAGCTACGATTTGACCTTCACGTTGGGCTTTCTCACCAAGCCGCTCCTCTCGCTCTCCAGCGTCGACACGCCGCGCGAGCACGCCTGGGGACCACGTGGATCCATCGAATTTCGCTATGCGCCCACGACCTCGACCTCGGGCCGCGTCAAGCTCTCCATGCTCCTCGATCGCGGCTTTGAGACAGCGGACGCAGAACGCGAGCGCCGGGGGCCGCGCGGGGAGCTCGTGGCGCGCCATCGTTCGCGATTTGCCCATGGGCTCGGCCTGTTTGCCGACATCGCGGCGGTGAGTGACGCGCGTTACCTCACGGACCTCTCGGACAACCTGCTGGCGGGCGCCACGCCCTACCTCCAGTCCAGCCTGCGCGGCTTTTGGCGTCAGAGCGATTTCGAGCTGACCTTGGCGACGGGGTGGTTCCAGGATCTGATCGCGGCCAGAAGCGCCTTTTTCCCCAGCGAGAGCCCGCTCATCGGTCCGAACTCGCCCGCCTCGTATCAGCGCCCGGCGCTTTTCCTCGCCCAGATGCCGCTGCGCCGCCTCGTCGGCCGCCTGCAAATCGGCGCCGATCTCCTCGTCAGCCACCTGCGCCCCATCGCCCTCGGCGGTTCGCTGACTCGGTCGCGCCTCATGGCCTCGATTCGCTCCAGCGCGCCCGCCGACTTCTTCGCGCTCACCCGCGTCGACCTCGCCCCCCGCCTCTACCTGCCCCTCCTCAGGCGCGGTCCTCTGCGCGCGGAATTGACAGCTGGCGCCCGTGGAGACTTCAGCGCCTACACGCCCGTTCTCTCTGGCGAAGGCGAAACCTGGACCGATCTCTGGGCGCGCGCCTATGCCGACCTGCGCCTGTCCACCGAGCTCTCGCGCGTCTTCAACGCCGACTCGGACGAGCGCGCGTTGCGCCACACCATCTCCCCCAGCCTGCAGTTGCGCGCCTCGACGCGGGAATTCGGCACGCGCGACGACGAACTCGACCTCGACGACGCCCTCGATGCCATCGACGCCCTCGTCATCCCCCTGGATGAGCTCGATGCCACCAGCCGCGCCGCCTCGCCGCGCCAATTGCAGGGCGTGGCCGCCGTCCGAACGCGCCTTTCACGACGCAATGGCCAGGAACTCGTCGCCCTCACCTTGGGCCAGGGCTTCGACTTCACGCGCATGAAGTGGTCCGAGAGCTTTGCCCAGGTGCGGACCGGATTTCGCTGGGTCACGGCCAGCGTGGGCGCGCGTTTCGATCCCGAACTCAGGGCGCTGTCGCTGATTCAGGGCAAGCTGCGGTTGATGGACCCGCGCGGCGACTACCTGTCGGTCTCCTACGACCTGTTGCGCGGCAGCGGCACGAGCCTGATGCGCTCCGGACTCGACGATTTGCTGGGCGAACTCGCCAATCCGGCGAACGACGCGCAGTTCCAGCAGATCAACGTCGGCGTGGGCGTCGTCATCGTGCGCGGCTTTGCCCTGGGCTACGGGATCCGCATCGACCCCGTGGCCGCCGACAGCGCCGACCGCGTTCTGCTGCACAGCGCCAGCATCCGCCTCAAGGGATCGTGCGACTGCTGGGGCCTCGACCTCGGCGCGGAGTGGGCGCCGGTCTCCGAGCGCTGGAGCGGCAAAATCCTCTTCACGCTCAAAAACCTCGGCTCGTTCGGCAACTGAACGCCGTCTGCCAGTCAGATCCGATGGCGTTTGACGCGCCGTGTCGCGAGGCTGGTCGCGCGTCGTTCGCGCAGTGCGTCCGGGAGAACCGCTCCGCTCCGTGAAATCCGCGCGACATGGTGGTGGCGACAGCGAAGGGCGCCTGTGGAACTTATCAGCGGGGCCGCCGCGGCGCGTCGGGCGCCTTTGTCGACGCAAAAAAGCGCCCTCTCCGCGGGGGGAAAGGGCGCTGGTTAAAGTGACGACCGCGTTGTCAGGACGACAGCTGACGCCGCTCCGCTTTGTTCTCAGGCGACAGTGGTCAGAACGCCTCTGACTGCCCGCGTTCCAGCTTGACGATCAGACGCGAGATGTCCTCGGCCGCCGGCTGCGAGAGCTGCTTCTTTTTCTCGGTCTCGATCTGCTCCTTGAGCTTGGGGATGGCGGCGCGCGCCTTGTTCTTGGCGTCGGCGTTGTCGCGCGTGGCCCAGTCCAGACCGATGACAGCGGCAAAGCGCGGGGCCAGGTCCGTGGCGGTCTTCAGCGGGCGATGGATGGCCGAGAGGAGCGGTTCGACGACTTCCTCCCCACCCTTGCGGCCGAGCTCATAGGCGGCGCGCTCGCGGACACGCGGTTCCTCGTGATCGAGCGCCTTGGCGAGGCAATCCGTCTCCGACTGGCAGGCGCCGACGACCTCGATCGTGGTGCGGTAGCCCTTCATCCCCTTCATCATGACCTCGAAGTCCTTCTTGCCCTCGGTGGCGCAGTCGATGGCGCCGAAGATGCCGTAGTCGTTGCAGTCCTTCTCAAAGAGCTTCGGGGCGTTCTTCTCGTAGGCGTCGAAGAGGCGCGCGTCCTTGGCGGGCGAGAGCATGGCCAGGCCATACATGCACACGTCGCGCAGCAACCAATGGTCCTTGGCCGCGCAGTTCGTCAGCTTCGAGGCGGTGGACTTGTCGCCAATCAGGAAGAGGGCGCGGATGTAGGTCTGGCGCGCGGTCGTCTCCTCGTCACCGAGCATCGACTGCAGCGGCTTGATCGCCTCTTTGGCGCGCATCCGTCCCAACGCGTCGGCGGCGGCCATGCGGACGAAATACTCACCGGCCGGATTCTCCTCGTTCTTGTAGCGGAGCAGCTTGAGGAGGGCCGGAATGGCCTCGCGCGAGCCCAAATCGCCGAGCACCTGCGCCGTCTTCGAGACGATGGCCTCGCTGACGATTTTTTCTTCCTTGGCCTTGGCGAACAGCTCCTTGTCCTCGCCGCTGAGGACCGCGAGCAGCGGCTTCACCGACTTCTCGCCCAGGCGGAAGACGCCCATCGCGCTCTCGGCGAAGAACGACGTGCCGCGCCGCTCGTAGAAGAGCATCCAGATGAAGGTCGGCAGCGCCTTCTCGCTGTCGAACTCGGTCAGGGCGAGCAGCGCCTTCTTGTTGATGAAGGACTCCAGGCGGTCGTCCCTGGCTGTGTCGATCAAGACCTCGACGGCGTCCGGATCCTTGAAGATCGAGAGCGCGTTGATGGTGTCGATGCGCACGTAATTGTCGCTCGTCCGCTTGAGCAGCTTGATCAGCGTCGGGGCCGCGCGCGCGTCGCCGATGTCGCCAAGGGCGCGGGCGATTTCCTTGTTGGCCGTGTTGGCGTCCTGGGTGGCGCGATCGCTGCCGCTGCTCACGGTCAGATCGACCGCCTCGCAGAGCGCCTCGACAGCGTCCTTGTTCTTGGTCTCGCCAAAGACTTTGGCCATGGCCGCGACCACCTGCGACGAGGGCTTGGGCGTGGCCTTGAGCAAGTCGAGCATCCCCTTCATCGCCGCGTCGCTGCCGATCTTCTGGAGGTTTTCGACGGCTTTGACCTTCTGCCGATCGGATTTGGACTTCTTGAGGATGCCGATTTGGTCGCCAACGTCGTTGGGGTCGGGCGAGCAGGCCGGCAACGCGATGAGCGCGCTCAGCGCGAGGGCGGGGATGAGTCGAAGGGTAGGCATGTCAACCTCGGGGAAAGGGTGGGTGCCGCCAGACGGCCTTGACGGCGGGTCTTTCAAGCGGGCGCGCCGCCTTAGCAGGTTTGACGGGCAATGCATCCATCCGCGTCCAGGGAACGCCGAGCGGGATGCCCGGGCCCATGGCCGCTCACGCGATTTCACGCCGCGCGTAGATGAGCGCCTCGCGGTTGCCTTCGGGACCAGCGATGGGCGCGTCGATCCAGCCGATGAGAGAAAGCCCCAGCCCGCGCACGAGCTCGCAGATCGACTCGATGGCCGCGCGCCGCCTGTTTTCGTCGCGCACCACGCCTTTTTTGCCCACGCCCGCGCGCCCCACTTCGAACTGCGGCTTGACGAGCGCCACAATCGCCCCGCCGGGACGCAAAAACGGCAGTGCCGCCGGCAGCACCAACCCCAGCGAGATGAACGAGACATCGGCGACGATCAGGTCCACCGGGCAGGGCACATCCTCAGGTGAGAGATCGCGGGCGTTGACCCTCTCTCGGACGACGACGCGCGGATCGGCCCGCAACTTGGGCGCCAGCTGCCCCCAGCCGACATCGATGGCGAACACGCGCTCGGCGCCGCGCTGCAAAAGGCAGTCGGTGAAGCCTCCCGTCGAAGCCCCGAGGTCGAGCGCCGTCAGACCCGCCACGTCGATGGCGAAGTGCTCCAGCGCGCCCTCCAGCTTGAGTCCACCGCGCGAGACGTAGCGCAGCTGCTCGCCCACGATTTCGATCTCGGCGTTGGCGTCGACCATGGCCCCCGGCTTGTCGACAGGCCGCCCGCCGACGAAGACCCTCGCTTCCGCGTCCGTGAACAGCGCCTGCGCCCGTGCCCGCGAGGGCGCGAGCCCCCTGTCGACGAGGAGTTTGTCGAGGCGTGTTTTGACGATCATGGGCTCTCTCCGGCTGAGTGTTTGAACAGTGGCCCGCCCCAGGGACCGCGCCCGGCGATTTTGGACGCGCGTCTAAAAACCTGGACAGCCTTGGTCCACTGGGCCGCCCGCGAAGGGCGAATGGCCGCGCGGGATGGACGCTCCACACGCCAAACGCAAGCGCCCGAGACGCCCTTTGACCGCCCCGTTTTGCCGCGCCCGACGAGCGTTTTCCCTCTGGCCGCGGGAAATTTTCACCGCTTACCGACGCGTTGCCCCAGGCCGGTCCTGCGCCGCCTTTTTCCTTGGAGCCCCCCTCTCTCCATGGCATGGCGCCCGCCTTTCGCCCGCGCCCCCTCGCCCGTCGAGCCGGCGCCCATCCCCAACAGCCCGTCACACACGGAGGTTTCCCCAATGTCTCAGCTCAAAGGCAAAGCCCTCGTCGCTCAAGGCGGCGGACCAACCGCGGTCATCAACCAGAGCATGGTCGGCGTGGCCCTCGAAGCGCGCAAATACCCACAGATCGAGCGCGTCTACGGCGCCATCGGCGGCGTGCGCGGCATCCTCGACGAAAACCTCGTCGACCTCTCGCAGGAGACCACGCACAACCTCGAACTCGTGGCGGCCACCCCCTCCAGCGGCCTGTGCTCCACCCGCGACAAGCCCAACGCCGACTACTGCAAGTCACTCTTCAAGGTGATGCAGGCGCACGATGTCCGCTTCTTCTTCTACTGCGGCGGCAACGACTCGTCCGACACCGTGCGCATCGTCAACGAGGAGGCCAAAAAGTCCGGCTACGAGATGCGCGCCATCCACGTGCCCAAGACGATCGACAACGATCTCGAGGTCAACGACCACTGCCCCGGCTTTGGCTCCGCCGCCCGCTTTGTCGCCAGCGCCATGGCCGGCGCCAACCTCGACAACCGCGCCCTGCCCGGCGTCTACATCGCCGTCGTCATGGGCCGCCACGCTGGCTTCCTCACCGCCTCGGCCGCCCTCGCCAAGACCTACCCGGACGACGGCCCGCACCTCGTCTACCTGCCCGAGCGCGCCTTCGACACCGACCGCTTCCTCGCCGACGTCGAGGCCACCTACGCCAAACACGGCCGCTGCGTGATCGCCGTCTCCGAAGGCATCCAGGACAAGGACGGCACCGCCATCATCACCACCCTGAGCGAGACCGTCGAAAAGGACGCCCACGGCAATGTCCAGCTCTCTGGCACCGGCGCCCTCGGCGATTTGCTCTGCAACCTCATCAAGAAGAAGACGAGCATCAAACGCGTGCGCGCCGACACCTACGGCTATCTGCAGCGCTCCTTCCTCGGCTGCGTCTCCGATGTGGACCAGCGCGAGGCCCGCGAAGTCGGTGAGCGCGCCGTTCAATTCGCCTGCCTGCACGACCTCGACGGCTCGGTCACCATCCACCGCGTCGGCGATTACGCCGTCGACTACAAACTCTCACCGCTGGAAGCGATTGCCGCGCGCACCCGCCACATGCCCGACGAATTCATCAACGCCGAAGGCAATGGCGTGACCGAAGCATTCCTGCGCTATTGCCGCCCCTTGATCGGCAGCGGTTTCGCCGGCGCCCACCGCATTCGCGCGCCCAAAGTCGCCAGCATCCTCAAGAAATAATTCTTTTATTGGATGCTTTTGATTGCCTTCCTGGCGGACAATAACTGTGATTTTCCGCCATCAAACGGCAAACAATTCCCAGGAAGCGAGGCCCTCACGGCTTCGCTTCTTTTTTATTCGCGCTTGAGCGCGCCTTTATCGCTTTTGCGTTTCCGCGCGCGGCAATTCAAAGATCGTTTCCGCGCGGAGCGATTATTGGTTTTCGCGCCGCGCCTGAACAGAAACGCGCTTCTTTAATCGGAAACGCGCCTTTGAATAACGCCGCTCGCCCAAGCACAAAAAAACAAACCAAAAAAACAAAGGCCCGCGCCGAGGCGCGAAAACAACAAGGAATTTATTTTTAAAAAGTAAAATACGCCAAATCCAAATTAAAAACCCATCCTTCGCCGCCCAGGCCATTGCCGGTGTCGATCAATCGGCCGAAATGGAATTGGAAGACGAGGTTTCCCAGCGAGGCGTCAATGCCCAGCATGGCGCTCAGGCTGCGGCGCTGCCAGGCGTCGGGCCAGGCGTCGAACACGGTGCCGAAGTCGAGGCCGGCGACAGCGCTGATGGAGCTGAAGATCGGGCTTTGGAGGAGGAAGTCGAGCGGCAGACTGAGGCGCGCGTTGAGGACGCCGTAGTCGTCGCCGATGAGGCGGGCGTCGCCGAAGCGGAAGCCCTCCATGTTGCCGATGCTGGCGAGAAAGAACTGGGGGGAGAAGCGGCCGCCGGTGCTCAGGCCGAGGCTGGCGCGCAGGAAAAGGTTCATGCGCCCCACGAGGCGGAAGCGGTGCGAGGCGTCGATTTGAAGGCGCAAAAAGCCAAAGCGTCGCAGGGGGAGGGCGCCGGCGCTGAACGTGGCGCTGAGGACGCTGCCCTCGATGGGGCCATGGCCGATGTCGAAGACGAGCGTGTCGAGCGCGAACTGCAGGGAGGTGACGATCTCCGGCTCGATGCCGCGGTTGAGCGCGCGCCAGGCGTCCTGAAGCTCGCCGCTCTCGTCGGTGAAGTCGAAGCGGTCGACGCCGCGCGCCTGAAGTCCGGCCTCCAGGAAGCGAAAGCGGTCGAGGGGGTAGCGCACAAAGCCCGCCGCGCCGAAGTGGCGTTCGGCGAAGTAGTTCTCGACCTCGGGGAAGGTCTTGTCGCGGCGTGACTCGAAGGTGTGGAAGACGCCGATACCCCAGATCAGGCGGCGCGACTGGTTGACATACCAGGCGAGGGCCTCGGTCAGCTCGACGCGGCCGTAGATGGCCAGGTTGAGGAGGACGAGGTGGTCGCGCATCAGGTCGGTCACGACGAGGGAGGCGGAACCGGCGGAGACGCCACCGACGAGCGCGCCCACGCCAGCTTCGAGGCGCCAGTTTTCGCGGGCAAACGGCGCGTAGACCGGATCGCCTTCGGGAAGCGGCAGTTCTGGTGAGGGGTCGAGCGCGGGCAAAGGCGGAGGGGCCATGAAGGGCGAGAGCGATTCGTCGAAGAAGTGGCGCGGTGTGACGGCAAAGGCGCGCGTCTTTCCCCGCCAGTAGCCGAGGGCGACGAGGGTTCCGTTTTCACCGGGCGTCAGATCGATCAGCGCGAAGGGCAGTTCGGTCAGGCGGCGTTGCCTGCCCGCGCGCGACAGCCAGATTTCGGCGCGACCGTCCGCGGGGGTGGCGATGAAGAGGAGATCGCGGCGCTCGGGCCTGTCCTCGCAGGCGGCACTGTCCTCGCAGGCGGAGGGGGTGGCGACTGGCAGGGGGGCGCGCGGCAGCGTCGGGGTGGTGGCGACCAGGGTTCGCTGGCCGCTTTCGACGTCCAGGGCGAACAGGCCAAAGGGACCGCGCGCGGCCATGTCGGCGGCGAAAAAGAGCGAGGGGCCGTCCCAGGCAAGGTCGGATTCGGCGGCCACATCGGCGGTCAGGCGCCGCACCTCGCCACGGCGTTCGCCTTCGAGTTGCAGCACATAGAGGTCGCGGAAGCTGTCCGGGCCAACGCCGACAAAGGCCAGGCTTTGGGCGTCGGGCGACAGCGCGGGCGAGAGCATTTCCAGCACGCCGGGAACGGTGAAGCGCTCTGCCGCCTGGAGGGTGATCTCGTGGCGGGCGCGATCGTCGACGCGGCGCCTGTTGTCGGTGAAGCGGCGCACCCAGATCACGTCGCGCGGACCATCGCGGGCGATGAAGGCGATCTTGTCCCCCCGAATGGCGGCCACGCGGCGGTTGACGGGATGGAGTGACTCGACGCCGGGCTGGCCGTCGCGCGCGACCAGGACGCGGGAGCGGGGATCGCGCGGGGATTCCACAAAAAGGCGGCCGCGGCCGGTGCCCCGTTCGACGCTTCGGTAGAGGAGGAGCGCGCCGTCGTCAGAGCTCGCCAGCGCGTCGGGATCGCCCTCAAGTCGGCTGAAGATCTCGAAGTCGGCGATGTCGTGCGCGGTCTCGAAGAAGTCGCGGAAATAGCGGCGCTTCATCCAGGTCCGGTAACGCGCCTCGATGACCTCTCTGGGCACGCCAACCACCCTGGCCACGTGTTCGGCGAACGTGCGCGGCGGACGCTTCGCCAAAGCCTGTGTCGGGTCGAGATCTTCGGACAGGCCGTCCTGAGACGACTCGCCTTCGGGCAGCGACTCTCGGAGTCTCTCGGCGATGTCCGGTTCGGCGTCGGCGCTGTCGCGGGGGGATTCGCGGCGCGTGTCAGGGGGCTCGGTGGCGGTCGGCGGCGTCTCGGCCCCCTTTTCGGCGAGGAGCTCAAAGACGCTGGCTGGCGCGCGTGACAGCTGCGGCGAGCGCTCCAGGATTTCGCGGATTTTGGCGGCGCCGAACGTCTCGGCGAGGAACGCCACCCGCGCCTGACCCAGCTTGTAGACACCGAGGTAGCCGCGCGCCCCATCGTCGAAAAAATCGGGCAGCGCGTAGCCCTGAGTCGGGTCGGGATTGACGACGAGGTCGCGCAAAAAGGCGTCTGTCTCCGGGTCGATGCCCCCAAGCGATGCCCACTCGGCGATCCCCTCGATGAACCAGAGCGGCAAACGGCCGATGGGGTTGGGCGCGCCTACGTCCGCCGCCGCGTCGCGCACCTTCTGCACGGTGAACTGGTGCGCCATCTCGTGGGCCGACACGCGCGCGAAGGTCGGCAGGTCGCCAAAAAAGGGCATGGCCATGCGCAGATCGCCCGGATCGGTGACGCCCAGAGTCCCCTCGGCGAGCGCGAAAACCCGTGTGGCGAGAAATTCGGACTGCGTGGCGTAGAGCACGAACGGGACGCGCCTCGTCGGCAGGTAGTCGAACAGGCGCGAGAGCCGCAGGTAGGTGTCGCCGAGGACGGGAATGGCCAGGGACGCCGCCCGACGCGCGCGGCTGTCGAAGAAGAGTCGAATCCCCGCGCCGCCCACGCCGACGCCAAAGTCGTGCGTCCGCCAGTCGAAGCTCCAGTAGGCGACGTTGTTTTTGCCTGGCTCAGCCGGCTGCACGTGAATGGCCGGGTAGGGCGAGAGCGACAGGCGATCAGGGGCGAGGCGAAGGGCGCCGGGCAGGCCACGGGCGGACAATGGCCACAGGCCGAGGAGGGCGGCGAGGACGAGGCGAACGAGGGGCGCCGACATGCCGACGCGCGCGGACAAACAGGGCAAGCGTCTCTTCCTCACACCGGCGCGATTGGGGCGTCGCATCGGGCAACTCGCCTTGTGGAGATCACGGACGCGAAAGGTGGACGGGCCCAGGCGATCGCGCAGGCGCTGATTTGGGCGCCTCCCCCAAGACACAGCGACGCGGGCCAAAAGAACGCTAACCCTTTGAAATCAAAGGGATTTTTGCCGTTCGGAACACTCCGGAGCGCCTGCTTGACAGCCCTGGGGGCACTCTCTAGAGAGCGCCGCCTTTTTGAGCCCCCCGCCCAGGGAAGCGCGACATCGGCACCCGGCGAGGGCCTTCTGCGCGGGCACGGCGAGAGGTCAGCTTGGCTGTTTTTGGCGAAGCGAACGCGGCGCCCGGCCATCCAAGGGCGCCCTTCGGCAGAACGCCCACACGCACGAGGTCTCAGGTCCGCATGACGCTCAAGCTGCCCATCTACTTCGATAATCAAGCAACCACGCCCGTCGACCCGCGCGTGCTCGAAGCCATGCTCCCCTATTTCACCGAGCACTTTGGCAACGCGGCGAGCCGCTCCCACGCCTTTGGCTGGGTCGCAGAAGAAGCGGTCGAGCGTGCCCGCGAGCAGGTGGCGAAGCTCATCGGCGCGAGGAATCCCAAGGACATCGTCTGGACCTCGGGCGCCACCGAAGCCACCAACCTGGCGATCAAGGGCGTGGCCGAGAGCTACCGGCAGAAGGGCGACCACTTCGTCACCCAGAAGACCGAGCACAAGGCGACGCTCGACACGATGAAGCACCTGGAGAAGCGGGGCTTTCGCGTCACCTATCTCGACGTGGACAGCGAGGGCCGCGTGAACCCCGAGGACGTGCGCGCCGCCATCACCGACAAGACGCTGCTCGTCTCGGTCATGCTGGCCAACAACGAGGTCGGCACGATTCAGCCGGTCGCCGACATCGGGCGCATTTGTCGCGAGAAGGGCGTGCTCTTCCACTGCGACGCGGTGCAGGGCGCGGGCAAAATCCCCTTCAACGTCGACGACGCCTGCGTCGACCTCGCCTCGCTCTCCGGCCACAAGATCTACGGCCCCAAGGGCGTGGGCGCGCTCTACGTCCGGCGCGACAAACCGCGCGTCCAAATCACCGCCCAGATCGACGGCGGCGGCCACGAACGGCGCATGCGATCGGGCACGCTCAACGTCCCGGGCATCGTCGGCTTCGGCAAGGCGTGCGAGCTGTGCGCCCAGGAGATGGACGAGGAATCGGCCCGCGTCGCCGCGCTGCGCGATCGCCTGGAAAAGGGCCTCTTCGAGAACATCGACCTCTTGCATCTCAACGGCTGCCGCGCCCACCGCCTGCCGGGCAACCTCAACGTGTCGTTCCCCTACGTCGAAGGCGAGTCGCTGATGATGGCGCTCAAGGACGTGGCCGTCAGCTCTGGTTCGGCCTGCACCTCGGCCTCGCTCGAACCCTCCTACGTGCTCACGGCCATGGGGGTGACCGACGAGCTGGCCCACACCTCGATCCGATTCAGCCTGGGGCGGTTCAACACGGTCGAAGAAGTCGACCACGTCGTCCAGCTCGCCATCGAAAAGGTGCGCAAGCTGCGCGACCTGAGCCCGCTCTACGAGATGGCCAAAGAGGGCATCGACCTCTCGAAAATCGACTGGAACGAGAAGTGACGACAGCGCCGGACGCGCCCGGAACGATGGCGGCGCGCGCGCTGTTTTCAGAGGGGACAGGGCCCATTTCGCGGCCGCGAGCACAGCCCCCGCAACCGAAGACACTGAAGGACCGATTCACAGGCGGCCCCTCAGCCGGAGAGTGAAAAGCCATGGGTGCCTACAGCGACAAGGTGATCGACCACACGGAGAACCCCCGCAACACGGGCACGCTCGACAAGAGCGACCCCAATGTCGGGACCGGCCTCGTCGGCGCGCCGGCCTGCGGCGACGTGATGCGGCTGCAGCTGAAGATCAACGACGAGGGCGTCATCGAAGACGCGCGCTTCAAGACGTTTGGCTGCGGTTCGGCCATCGCCTCCAGCTCGCTGGTGACCGAGTGGGTCAAGGGCAAGTCGGTCGACGACGCGCTGAAGATCTCGAACAAGGCCATCGCCGAGGAGCTCTCGCTGCCGCCGGTCAAGATCCACTGCTCGGTGCTGGCAGAGGACGCGATCAAGGCCGCGGTGGACGACTTCCGCAAAAAGCAGGCGCAACGCCGCGCCGCGCAGGCCGAAGCCCAAGCGAACGACAGCGACAAGAACGCCTGAAACCTTCCGCATCTCCCCGCTCGGACGCGCCGCACACCTCCTCAGGAAAGCCAATTCACAATGGTCTGCCAGACACCGAAAAATCCGCCCCCGAGTGACGCCAAGCCCAAACCCATCGAATGGGTCGAGCCCAGCGCGCCCACGCTCTGCGTCAGCGGTCCAGGAGAGGGCAAACACGCCATCCTCGGCAAGAGCGGCCTCAGCATCGCCGACTCGGCCCACGCGCGCCTCAGCCGCCTCCTCGCCGAACGCCCCTCCCGCGAAGCAGGCCTACGCGTGGCGGTCCAGGGCGGCGGCTGTTCGGGATTGGCCTACAAGCTGAGCTGGGACGAGGCGCCGCGCGACAGAGACCGCGTCTTCGAACGCGACGGCGTGCGCGTCTTCGTCGACCCCAAGAGCTACCTCTTCCTCGTCGGCGCGCTCATCGAATACCGCGAGGAGCTGTTGCAGGCCGGGTTCAAGATCACGAACCCCAAGGCGCGCGCCACCTGCGGCTGCGGCGAGAGCTTCTCGATTTGACGCGTTGACGAGGCCCACAGGCCGCGGATGACGGCGACGTGATCCGCTCTGGCGTTCTGGCCCGGCAAAGGTGTGACGAATGACGTGTGAACATTGCGCGACGACTGGCGTTCGCGCCCCTGTCGAGCCCTTTTGCCCGCACTGCGAAGCGCTCCAACCGCTGCCCAAGGGCGCCGATCCGTTCGCTGTTCTCGGCCTCCAAGAGACCTTCGCCGTCGACGCGGCGGACCTGATCGCGCGTCACAGAAAGCTCAGTCGCCGTCTGCATCCGGATCGCTTTGTCCGCGCCAACGCCGGCGACAAATTGCGCGCGCTCGAATGGACCACGGCGATCAACGACGCCCTGCGCGCCCTGCGCCTGCCCGAGGATCGCGCCGCCCTGATGCTGAAAAAGCGCGGCGTCGACTTTGCCGAAACCGGATCGGAGCTCTCGCCCGGACAGCTGCCACTCGACTTTTTGGAAGCGGTTTTGGAGGAGCGCGAAGCTTTGGCCGAGGCCATCGCTGCGGATGATCACGGCGCGGCAGAGGCGCTCGCGACACGGATCAGGGAGCGGTTGGCGAGTGAACGAACGGCGCTCTTTGACCTCTTCGCGCGCATTGAGGCGGCAGAGGCTGGCGGCGGCGAGGACCAAGCGGCGCTTCAGGAGGCCGCGGAAACGCTGGCCCGGCTGCGTTACGCCGCGCGCTTTTTGGAAGAGGCGGAGGCCTTTGAGCGCGAGGGGCTCGAATAGGGCGTCCACGACGCGGCGGCCAAAGGTCGAGACGCCCCGCCAGACAGCGCCCGAGGCTCAGCGCCCGTAGATGATCGACTCTTTGTGGAAGAGCCGTTCGACGACGAGGAGCGCCACCGCCGAGTAGGCCAGGCTCGTCAGCCAGGTGAGCGCCAGGGACGCGGGCGAGAGCGGCGTCAGTTTGACCACGTCGAGCACGAGCATCTGCTGCGAGAGCACCGGCACCGCGCTCATCCACAGCGCCGAGTCGAACGGATTGAGCAGCACGATCACCGCCGGCAGCGTCGGGGCCAGGTTGAAGAGGCTGAGGTAGGTCTGCGCCTCTTTGAACGAGTGGGCGAAGGTGGCCACCAGCATCTGCAGCGCGGCGCCGACAAAGGTGAGCGGGGTGAGGATGGCGAACATGGCGCCGATTCGTCCCCAGGTGAGGCGGAAGGGCACGCCCAGGCTGTCGAGCGGGGCCACAAGGAGCGCCACGGCAAAGCCGACGAGGCAGAGCGCGACGATGGCGATCGAGGCGACGACCGCCGCCGCCCATTTGCCGAGCACGATCGACAGTCGTGAGGCCGAGGTGAGGAGCAATGGTTCCAGCGATCCGCGCTCGCGCTCGCCCGCGGTCACGTCGATGACGAGATTCATGCCGCCGACAAAGGCCGCCATCATGAGGAAGAGTGGAATCATCGTCAGCAGCTGCGCCGCGCGCTGGGCCGGAGTCGCCACGTCCAGTTCGGAGATGGTCATCGGTTGCGCCACCGCCGGATCGACCCCCCGCGCGAAGAGCCTGAGCGCGCCGAGGCGCTGCGACCATGAGAGCAGAAGCACCTGCACGCGCTGGATGTCCTTGGCCGCCGCAGTGTTCGAGCGATCGACGACGAGCGTCAGCGCCGCGGGCTCACCAGAGCGAAAATGGGCGCCAAAATCCTCGTCCACGATGAGGCCCAGCTTGGACTGCCCCGACCTGACGCGCGATTCCGGGCTCTCGGTCTGAGGTTGGACGGTGACGCCCTCGCCTTCGAGGTAGCGCACGAGCTCAGGGGCGCGTTCGGCACCCTGCACCGGCAGCACGATCGGCGTCTCCCGCATCCAGCCGTCGAGCACAAAGAAGAGCAGGGCAAAGCAGAGCGGACCGCTGACGGGCAGGACAAGGGCGGCGAGGAGTGAGCGGCGATCGCGCAGGTGATCGCCGAGCTCCTTTTTCAGGACGGTGAGGGCGAATCGCATGGAGGCTCCGAAGGGGCGTCGTGGGGCGTGACGGCAGATGGCGCGCCTGTGGGCGACCCGACGACGGCGGCTGAAGCTGATGTGGCAGCGACAGCTTCGCCTGAAGTGACGGCGGGCGGCGGCAGGTGCTTCCAGCGCTCGTGGAACCAGGGCCAGGCGCCCGGATCACGGCGAATCGCCCGCTCCACCGAAAGCGTCAGCGTCTGCAGCAATTGGGCGACATCGCGCTCCCGATCACCCGTTCGCTCGACCGCGACGCGCTCGACGACGACGACGTGCCCACCCTCTGGCTTGCGGTGGATGAAGGCAGTGATCACGGGACAGCCCCGCTCGATGGCGAGGTCGGCGATGCCGCGCTGCGTGTGAGCTGGCTTGCCGAAGAAATCGACGAACAGGCCGCGCCCTCTGGTGTCCTGATCGATGAGGAGGCCGATGGCCTCCCCCCTGTCGAGCGCCCGGTTGAGCCCGTCAAAGGCCGCGCCGCGCTCCCGACCGCGCCAGATGATGTTGTAGCCGCCACGCCGCCGCAGCCGGTCGATGAAGGCGGTCATGTGCGGGTCGCTCGACACCTTGGCCACCACGCTCGCCGGATGCCCGATGAGGCCCAGACGGCGCGCCATCAGCTCGAAATTGCCGACATGCCCCGTGGCCAAAAGCACGCCCTGTCCCTCGGCGATGGCGCCCTCGTAGCGGGCCCGATCCTCGGGCGAGAGCTCGACGTAGCCCTCGATGTCGCGCGTGATCGCCTCGATGCGACAGACCTCGCCGATAAAGTTGCCAAAGTGTTCGAAGCAGGCGCGCGCGATCCGTTCCCGTTCGCCGTCGCCCAGCTCGGGGTAGGCCGTCGCCAGATTGGCGAGCACCTTGCGCCGCAGCTTGGGGACACACATGCCCAGGCCGGCGATCGAGCGACCAAGCGCCATCGCCACGTTCAGGGGCAGGAGGCTGGCGGCCGCGTAGAGCGCGCGCAGAAGGCAGTAACGGGCAAAACGCCGGGCGCGTTTGAGGGCGGGGACGCGCTTGTCAGTCGAGGGCATGGCGGGCGGTGAAAAGGCGCGATCCGTCAGTGGGACAATGTGCGCCGCACGGACATCTGACCGATGTTCTTCGGCCTTGCGGAAAAGGGCGCCGTCCCTAGCATCCGCGCGCCATGAAAACGCCCCTTTTCTTTGCCGCTCTCAGCCTGCCCGTCCCTGTCGCCGACCTCGATCGCCTCGTCGCCACGGCCCAGGAGCCCTCGATGATTGAACTCTTCGAGGAATACGTCGTCGTCCTCGCGCCGCTCCTGATCCTCGCGGTCGTCGGCATCGTCGCCTACGCCATCTTCGCCGCCTCGCGCGAAGAGACCATCGAGGGCGCCGCCAAGACCGAATGCAAACACGAGATCATGGTGGCCATGCGCAAGCACATCGCCGGACTCACGGTCCACGAAATCGCCCAAACGCTGAAGATCACCGAAGGCCAGGCGCTCTTCGTCCTCGAAGAGATGGCGGCCGACAATCAGGTCTACGAGGCCGAGCACCGAGGGCGGAAGGTCTATCGCCTGCGCGGCATCGGCGAAGGCGGCGTCTGAATCAGCCCAATTCTCAATCCCCAATTTCCACGCGCCCCGCGTCCACGTTGAAAAGCCCCTCGCGTCCCCAAAGACGGCGATCGAAGGCGGCTGCTCACACAGGCGACGGGGCGTTTTCTTTGCTTCCGGCTGGTTCGGCGTCCCGCGCGGCTGCTTGCCCACATGGCGCGGCCTGGAGTCGACGCACCCCCCACAGGACACAAGCGGTGGCCAGGGCGCTGACAAGGGCCCAGAGAGCGAGGCCGGACTCCACATCGGCGGGCGCGGCGCTCTCAGGCATGGGCGCGAAGAAGAGGCAGGCGAGCCCGACGAGGTTGTGGACGGCGTGGGCGGCGACGGCGGGCCAGAGAGAGCGCGACCAGTGCGCCAAAAGGCCAAAGGCGACTCCCATTTCCACGCGCGCGGCAAACCCGGCCACGTCCAGATGAATCGCCGCGTAAGCCAGCGCGGTGAGGAGGATGCCGAGCCGAGGCGCAAAACGGGCCACGAACAGGGGCTGCAGAGCGCGGCGAAAGGCGAATTCCTCGCATAGCGGCGCGGCCAGGCAGATGGCTGTCGCAAGTGCCCACGTTTCCAGGCGGGACTGACCGGCGAAGAGCGATTCTGGCTCAGGTGGCGCGAATCCCAGGGCGGCGAGCGGCAACGCCTGAAGCGCCAGCGCCACTCCATAGTTGAGGAGTCCAGTGAGCGCGCCGAGGGCGATGAGCGGGACGCGCGGACGCGTGATCGGAAACAGGCGATCGCGGCCCAACAAGAGGCAAGGCAGAACGACGAAGCTCAGCCCAAAGCAGAGGATGCTGCCGACGCCGCGTCCAAGACCCTGCAAAAGCGGCCCTAGGGCGAGCATCGCCGACGCCATCGCCAAAAGCAGCGTCGGTCCGAGCGCGCCCTCAAGCTCCCGGGACCTCGCCCTCTGTTCGGCGCGCATGCTTCCGATCTCCCGGACAGGCCTGCGACGAAGCCGTCACTGCGGGACGATCGCGCTCTCAGGCGCACCGCTCTGCCGCAAATGCTCGGCAGCCTTGCGGCCAAAGAAGCACCCGGCTCGTGAAGCCTGTTCCAAGTGCTTTCTGGCGTTCGCTGTCTCGCCAAGGCGTTCCAAGATGAGCCCCATCATGTAGGCGCGCTCGCCGGGGTGCGGATCCTTGGGGTCAGGGTCGAGGGCGATGGACTTTTCGAGGAGCGCGCGGGCTTCTTCGTATCGCCCCTGCTTCAGGCGGATGAGCGAGAGGAAGGTGACGAAGTTGGCCTCTTCGGGCTGCGCGGTGAGGCTCGACTGAACAAGACGCTCCGCCTCGACCAAATCGCCACCTTGCTGCGCGAAGCAGTAGCCGGTGAGTCCATCGATGACGGCCTTGTAGGCGGCCTGCTCGCTCGTCACGACGATCGTGCGCAGGTTGGCGAGCGCGTTGGCGTAGTCGCCGCGGGCCATGTGGACAAAGGCCACGTTGAGCGCCGCTCGCTGCCGTGACTTGCGATCCATGGCCGCCTCGCGAATGGCGAGCGCCAGAGTGAGCGCGCGATCGAAGCACCCCCGCTCTGTGTAGACCTCAAGGATCCAGTCCTGAAACGAGATCGTCAGCGGCCAATGCAGGACAGCCAGCACAGTGACGGGAATGGCCACCTTGGCCCAGACCGGAACTTCCACAAAGAGCGCGCAGACGACGCCCACCACGAGCAGCGCCAGCGCGACGATCGCGGCCTCGCGATTGAAAAAACGACCCATAGTCACACTCCTCTCGGTCTGGTGGCCTCGGCGCGGTCGGCACCTCTCTCGCGCCGAATCCTCGACAACTCGGCACTGCCTGGCGCTCCGTCTCAAGGGCGGCGCCTTCTGCTGTGGCGACATGTTTGAGTCAAGCGGCCGCGTGGTGCCCCTTCGACAGGTGCTCGCGCCACCGCAATTTTGACCGCGCCTGACCGTCTCCCCGCGTAGCGCCTCGTGCCTGGCTTCGCGGGTCCGCGCGCCAAAATTACACAGGCGACTAAAAACATCGTCGCCTTCCCCCCAAAACCGCCTCGCCAGGCCTCGTTTGAGAGCCCTCGCGCCCGTGTTGATTTCACAGGCGATTTCCGCTTTTGGGGCGCGCCGTTCGGGCCGGGGGCTTCGCCTGAAAATGAGCCCTCAGAAGGAAGACCTCACGCAGGACGCGGCACGGGTGCTCCGGTGAAAGGGTCGCGCGCCGCCGCTTTTCTCTGTTGTTCACGAATAAAGAGCCGTCGCAGGCCAGCGCGCAGGCAGCCCAGAGAGGAACCGCAAGAGACATGCTCCTGACGATCGACGTGGGAAACACCAACACCGTCCTCGGCGTCTTTGACGGCCCCAGACTCGTCGAACATTGGCGCATCGAGACGACGACCAGGCGCACCTCAGACGAACACGGCATCCTCGTCTGCCAGCTCCTCGCCCACGCCCGCATCGACGCCGCGCGCGTTCGGGCCATCGCCGTCTCCTCGGTGGTGCCGCCGCTGCAGCGCGTGCTCCGCATCATGGGGCGTCGCTACTTCAGCTGCGAACCGCTCTTCGTCGGCCCCGGTATCCGCACCGGCATGCCCGTCCTCTATGACAACCCGGCAGAGGTCGGCGCCGATCGCATCGTCAACGCCGTCGCAGCCCACGCGCGCTGGCCCATGCCGCTCGTCATCGTTGACTTTGGCACCGCCACCACCTTCGACGCCGTGTCGGCCCGGGGCGAATACCTCGGCGGCGCCATCTGCCCCGGCATCACCATCAGCATGGAGGCGCTCTTCCAGTCGGCCTCCAAACTGCCGCGCGTCGACCTCACGCGCCCGGAGAACGTGCTCGGTCGCAACACCGTGGCCAGCATGCAGTCGGGCATCGTCTTCGGCTACGTCGGCCTGGTCGACGGCATCTGCTCGCGCATGGCGACCGCGCTCGGCGGCTCACCCAAGGTCGTCGCCACCGGCGGCCTCGCGCCCCTCATCGCCTCGGAGTCAAACGCCATCCACGAGGTCGACGAGTTCCTCACCCTCAACGGACTGAGAATCCTCCATGAGCGAAACGCCTGACGCAGCCCTCCCCATCGATCGCCTCCCGGACGCCGCGCCCCTCACCGCCGAACGGCTGCCGCCCCAATTCCGCAAGCACGTCGCCCCCAAGGCGCCCGCCCCACTGCGCGGCATGGCGGCCAAGGGACTCGTCCCGCTCAACCCGAGCGACATGGTCCACTGTCTGGCCATGCTTGTGGCCGACGTCGACCCCAAGGTGGCCGAGACCGCGCGCGCGACGATCGCCAAGTTGCCCAACCAGATCCTCTCGGTGGCGCTGCGCGACGACTCGCTGAACCCACGCGTTTTCGACACGTTGATCGACTTCCTCGACCCCAACGCCGAGGCGCTCGAAGGCCTTCTGCTCAACCCCGCCGCGCACGACCTGACACTGACGCGACTCATCGAGCGGACCGGACAGGTGAAGTTCGTCGAGATCATCGCCGGCAACCAGCTGCGCCTGTTGCGCGAAGAGAAGCTCCTGCGCGCCCTGCTCGCCTCCCCGCTCCTCGCCAAATCGATCGCCGACTCGATCTGCGACTTCGCGCTGCGTTCGGGCGTCGCGATGTTCGACCTGCCGCAAATGGCCGAGGCGCATCTGCGCATCTACGGCAAACCCGCGCCCGGCCTGGAAACGCCCGCCGCCGAAGAGCAGCCAAAGGAGACCGCCGCGGATCTGATGCGCGACCTTGAGACCCTCTCGTCCAAGGCCCCGCCCGCGAGCGCCCAGGCCAGCGCCGCCACCGAGGAAGAGCCTCAGGTCCGCATGAACCTGACCAAGCGCATCCTCAACATGTCGATCAGCGAGAAGATCAAGCTGGCCACCATGGGCAACATGGAGGCGCGGACCATCCTGCTGCGCGACCCCAACCGCCTGATCCAGAACGCCGTCATCAACAGCCCGCGCATCACCGAAAGCGAAGTCTTGAGCCTGGCGCAGTCGAAAAACACCTCGGACGAAATCCTGCGCATCATCATGAATCGCCGCGAGTGGACGCGCCAATACACGCTGCGTCTGGCGCTCGTTCAGAACCCGCGCACGCCACTGACCACGGCCGTCCGCTTCCTGACGACGCTGCGCGATCTCGATGTGAAGAAGATCGCCAAAAACAGGAACGTCCCCAGCGGGGTTCAGCTGCAGGCCAAGCGAATCGCCAAGATCAAGTGATCGCGCCTCTCAGCCCGCCGGCTGTGTTTCGACCGCGGCGCCACTGCCAGGGCCGCCTTCACCGCCCTTGAGCTCGACGCGCCAGCCGCCCTCTTCGCGCACCAGCAGCGTCGGATGGGGCATCCCGGCCAGCGTGACCTCGACCTCGACGCGTCGCGCGCCCTCGGGAAGCTGAATCGGCTCGACCTCCACCACGTCCCGACCCGCCAAATCTCGGCTGCGATAGAGCGAGAGGTCGCCTTGGCAGATCATGGCAGCAGCCTTGTCCGGCAGCGCGCCGCCACTCGCCACCGAGGCCTGATGGGCCCGCCGCGTCAGCTCGTCGCGCGTCTTTTGGCTCAAAAGCGACAGCGCCTTCTCGCCATCGCGCATGAGAAGCGCCCGGTGAAATTCCCAGGCGACCTTCTCCGGCCGCGGCTGACATCCGGTGAGCGCCGCGCACGCGAGCGCGAGGAGAAAAAGCCTGCCTGTCGTTCGTCGGTGCATCGCGATTTTTCCTCTCAAAAGTCGACGTTTGATCCGTCGGCGAAACCCGCTAAGAGCCCGCGCCTTCCGCGAGCGTGGGGACAAAAATTAAGTCGTCGAGCGGCCCTGTTTCCTCCCCCCGGGCCCTCGCGGCAGCCCTCCGACGCGAGCCACCTCTCAACCCAAACGAAGGAGATCAGGATGCGCCAAATCATTCTTCTGACCGCCCTCTTGGCCCTCGCGTTCCCCTCTGTCGCCGCCGCTCAGGACGCCCAGAAATTCAACGCCTACCAGGAGGCGTTGCAGAAGGAAGTGGCGCCCCTGCCGATCTTCCAGCCCGAAAACAAAAAAGGCCGAAAGCTCGGCGCCGTCGACAACGAGGTCATCGTCTCCTTCGACGAGACGAGCAAGCGCTACCAGGCCGTCTATGTCGTCCTCGCCCCGGTCGAGACCGTGCTCGACTTCTACAAGGAGAAGCTCGGCTTCGCGGCCAAGAAGACCGGCTCCGAGGTGCTCGGCGACCTCCTCCACACCTTCCGCTTGCCCCTCAAAGAGGCGGACACCCACGTCCTCGAAGTTCAGGTGCGCCCCCTCTCGGCAAAGAAGGTCCAGATTTCCCTGATGAAGCGCGCGGCGACCTTCCTCGACCAACGGGAATTCTAAGCCAGCGACCTTTGACTGGCGGTGACCTCTCCCGGCCCGCCAGCAGCGACGCCACGCCACGACCGCCATGAAGACTCGCAACCTCATTCTCTCCGCGCTCACCCTGTCCCTCGCCGCGCTCTTGCCGACGGGGGCTTTTGCTCAGGCCGCCGAATTCGTCGGTCCAGAAACCTGCAAGGCGTGCCACCCGCAGGCGCACGAGGCCTGGCAGCGCTCGACACACGCGCGCTCCACCCGATCGCTGACCGACAAACAATTGCAGCAACCCAGCTGCACCGCCTGCCACGCGCCCCAGCAGAGTAGGGGCGATCGGAGCGTCAGCTGCGAGAGTTGTCACGGCGCGGGCAGCCTCTACGCCAAGTCGCACGTGATGAAGGACAAGGAGCTTTCGCGGCTGGTTGGCCTGCAGATGCCGACGGAGAAGACCTGCGCTCAGTGCCACGACGCCCATGCGCCCTCGCTGACCCGATTCAACTTCGTCGAGCGCAAGGCGCGTATCGATCACGGCGACAAAGCGGCCTCGACCAACGCCGGAACGCGTGCCGACGCCAGGTGACGTGATCCTTTCCTTCCTCTCGAAACGGACAGCTCGTCGACATGGCCCTGCCCAAACTCATTTTCGTTCAGGGCCCCACGCGCCTGCCCAAACCGCCCTCAAGAGGAAGCGTCGCCGTTGTCGACGTGGCCTTTGCCTCCGCCGGACACTTCCAGGGCGTGACAGAGCCCTTCATCGAGGCGCTCGGCAATCGGCTCGTCCTCTGGTGCGATCACCACGAGCATCCTCTCGGCTGGGCGCGTTACCAGCGTGATCCGCGCTTCGTGCTGGTCCCCAATCGGCTGGCGCACGCCTGTCCCGAGCTGATCACGCCTGAACTCACGCGACGCGTCGGGCAGCCGGAAACGCTCTTTGTCCACGCCGATTTCGACGGTGTTCTGACGGCGGTGAAGCTCTTGCGCGCCGGTGTGCCGCCCTACCCCGAGGCGGACGAGGACGCCCGCGCCGTCGACTCCCCAGGCCGTGGCCACGCGCTCTCCGACCAGGGGCTTCGCCTCTCGCAAGCCATCGACGAGGCGCTCGCCAACTTTCCCGGCAGTCAGCGACGGGCCTTTTTTCACGATCTGGTCGAGGCGCTCGTCGAGGAGCGGTTGTCGCCTGCGTTCGAAGAGCAAATCGAGCGCGCAGCGGCAGAGTCGCGCAAGGCTCAGGCGGAGGCGGAACTCATCGCCCGCAAGTCAGGGGCGAGTGAGCTGCCCGGCGTCTTCGTCGTCCGCGTGGACGGTCGCCGCCAGGGGCGAGAGCGCAAGACATTGCTGCGCATCGGCGAGGCCAACGCCCGCATCGGCGTCGTCATCGAGCGCGACGGCGATCACGTCTGGCTGACCGCCGCCACCTTCGACGAATCGATCGATCTGAGCGACATCGCCGAGCTTTCGGGCGGTCGCAGCGACTTCCGCGGCTGCGAGAGCCTCCATGGCGAGGCCTCGCTTTTGCCCGTCCTGCACAAGCTCTCGGCGCTGGCCCGTTCGGAAGGCTGCCTCTAGTCGTAGCGCTCGCCCTCATAAAAACCGTCGATCAGCTGGCGGTAGCGCTCTAGGACGACAGCACGTTTGACCTTGAGCGTCGGGGTAATCGCGCCGTCCTTCTGGGTCCACTCGTGGTCAAGAATCGCGAACTTCTTGATCGTCGCGTAGCTCGGCAGACGGGCGTTGAGCGCCTTGACCGCGAGCTCGACCTTCTTGTGGACCTCCGGCAGCCGCGAGAGCTCGGCAAAGTCACGCGAGGCGATGCCGTGGGCAGCCGCGAACTCCAGGAGCGCGTCCTCCGCCGGCGTGATCAGCGCCGAGACGAATTTGCGCCGGTCGCCGATGATCAGGACGTTGCCGATCAAGGGCTCGGTCTTCAGCCCGTTCTCCAGCTCCTGCGGCGCGATGTATTTGCCGCCTGAAGTCTTGAGCAGGTCCTTCTTGCGGTCGGTGATGGTCAGAAAACCGCGTTCGTCGACCTCGCCGATGTCGCCGGTGTGGAACCAGCCGTCCGGGTCGATGGCCGCCGCCGTCTCCTCGGGCAAGTTGAAGTAGCCCTTCATGATCTGCGGGCCCTTCATCAAAAGCTCGCCGTCCTCGGCGATGCGGACCTCGACGCCCTTCCACGGCAGCCCCACCGAGCCGATTTTCTTCCCCTCCGGGAAGGGCAGGTTGCAGTGGGTCGGCGCGCACGTCTCGGTCAGGCCATAGCCCTCGCAGATGTGGAAGCCGCACAGGTCGAAGAAGAAGGCGATCTTCTTGGAAAGCGGGGCGCCGCCGCTGACGAACTTGACCATCGTGCCGCCAAAGCGCGCGTGAATTTTGGCCTGGACCTGGGTGAAGACGAGCTTCTGCGCCAGCATCCACTGCAGCGTGTTGTGCTCCTGTCCGGCGATGCGCGCGGCCACGTATTCGTCGAACTGCGTCATGGCCCAGCGGAAGAGCTGACCCTTGATGCCGGGCTGGGACGAGCCGTCGCTGACGACCTTGTTGAAGGCCTTTTCCAAGACGCGCGGCACGAGCGTCATCAGCGTGGCGCGGCACTCGCCGGCGTTGGCGATGGCCCGGTCGATCGACTCCGCGTAGGCGATGGCGATGCCGAGGCCGAGGTGGGCCGCGGGGACGATCAGCGCGAAGGCGTGCGCCAGCGGCAGGAAAAGAAGCGGGATGTCGTCCTCGGTGAGTAGGCCGTTCTGGGCCACGGTGCGGGCCTGCGAGGTCCAGTTGCCGTGGCTGAGCATGACGCCCTTGGGCTTGCCGGTCGTCCCGGACGTGTAGAGCAGGAAGGCCAAATCGTCGGGCGATGTGTCGCGCGCCGCGCTCACGAGCATGTCCTCGGAGCCGCTCTCCTGACCCAGCGCCTCGACGCCGCACAGTATGAGCTCGTCGAACGTGACGAAGTCGTCTCCGGAGCAGGGCGCGTCGAAAAGGACGATGTGCTCCAGCGCCGGGACCTCGTCGCGAATCTGCCGCACGCGGGTCAGGCGGCCCTGCTGCTTGTGTTTGGTGTCGGCGGCGTCGTGGTCGATGACGATGGCGCGCGCCCCGCTGTTGGCGAGGATGTAGGCAATCTCCGCAGGTGTGTTCGAGCCGTAGATGGGGACAGCGGAGGCGCCGATGGCGAAGAGCCCGAAGGCGGCGAGCACCCACTCGTAACGGGTGTCGGCGAAGATGGCGACGCGATCGCCGCGGCCAATGCCCAGCTTGCGAAAACCAGCGCCAATGCGACGCACGCGTTCGAGCTCTTCCCCCCAGCTGACATCCACCCACTCGCCGCGAACCTTGTGTCGCGCGGCCAGGCGATCCGGCGTGCGGGCGCGGATGAGGAAGAGGTCGACCAGGTTGCGGGCGTCGTTCAGCGTCATCCCCGCCTTGTCACCCATCTCTTGAGAGTTCGCGTCCACAGAAGAATTCATGAAGAAACCACCTCGTCCTGAAGTGCTTTCGCCACCCTCGACAGACGACTCGATCCTGGCGCGCACGTCGCGTCGCTGGAGACGGCAAAAAGTCGATGTCCTGACCTGTGACGCGCCGCGGCTGGTCTGTCGCCGCTGTCCTGCGCCGCGCGTCATGTTGGCCGGCAGTCGCCGCGCCATTGTCGTGGAGGATGTGTCGTCGCCTTCAGGAGCACCTTGCTTTCCGGCCCAATGAAACAGAGGTCCGGCCTTGGAACGGCCGAGCCGATCGCGGCATCCCCGGCGTGAAGCGGCTCAGGGGATCCGGTCTCGAAGCGCGCGCCTCATGATGCCTGACAGTCAAAAAGGCAACCTTGGCCAGCGGTCGTGGCGCGTCTCGAATTGCTTCTTCAACGCGACACTGCTCCACAGCCGCCAGACAGACCTGGTTCCTCCGATGGCGATTTGCCTCTGAAATAGGGCATGCGGCGCGCCCCCTCCTCCTCCAGCGACTCCCATGACTGACAGCGACACGAATGAAGCGCCCGCGCCGATGATCGAGGTTCGCGGCCTGCGCAAGGCCTTTGACGGGCGAGAGATCCTGCGCGGCGTCGACCTGAAGATGGCGAAGGGCTCGACGACGGTGATTCTCGGCGGCTCCGGCTCCGGCAAGACCGTGCTGATGAAGCACCTGATCGGCCTTTTGCGACCCGACGCGGGCGAAGTGATCGTCGAGGGCGAATCGATTGGGCGACTCGACGAGCGGGCGATGAACCGGCTGCGCCACAAGTTCGGCATGGTCTTTCAGGCGGCGGCTCTCTTCGACAGCATGACCGTCTTCGACAACGTCGCCTTCCCTCTGCGCGAGCACACCAGGATGCCGCCAGCGGAGATCGCGCGCGTGGTCCACGACAAGCTCGACCTCGTCGGCCTGAGGGACATCGACGACAAGTTCCCGGCCGAGCTCTCCGGCGGCATGAAGAAGCGGGTGGGACTGGCGCGCGCCATCGCCCTCGAACCGAAGATCGTCCTCTACGACGAGCCGACGACCGGCCTCGACCCCATCACCACCGATTACGTGGACGAGATGATCCTCGATGCGCAGCAAAAGCTCGGCGTGACCAGCGTCGTCATCAGCCACGACATCGGATCGGCCATGAACATCGCCGACCACATCGCCTTCCTCCACGAAGGCCGCATCTGCGCCGAGGGCGCGCCAGACGAGGTGCGGCGGAGCGAGCATCCGGCGGTGGCCAAATTCTTCGCCACATGGGGTGACAAGCGCTGACACTGTCCGCCAAAAATCTACACGTCGCTTTTTTGACTACACGTCACGACAAAGCAGACTCCTGACACACTTCAACTCAGGAGGTCTCATCATGACAGCGCAGCGCAAGGATCGTCGGCAGTCGTTCCGCTTCGACAAGGCATTCCCGGTCTATCTCTCCGGCGACGAGGGCGTGACGCGCGGCATCGCCCGCAACATCTCGGAAGGCGGCATGTTCATCGAGACGAGCGATCCCTGGCACATCGGCGCGCGGCTTCAGGTGACGTTCGTCTCGCCGGTCACAGGCGTCGAAATCGCGATGAGCGCCCGCGTCCGCTACCAGTGCTTCCTCTCGTGCAAAGGCGCCTCGGGCGACTCGAACGTCCTGCGCGGCATGGGGTTGCGCTTTGTCGAACCGCTCTCGCTCGAAGAGGCCATGCCGGGATTGAGCCAGGCCGCCCAGGCCACGCCGTCCGCGCGACAGGCCACGACCTTCAACGCCACCAACCGCGTCCTTCACTGACCCCGCGCCACCGCTTGACCGCGTCGCCCGGCGCACATCGCCAACCGCTCCCCCCCCCCCAACCGGGCCGCCCCACCGCCGCGCAGAGGAGTTCCAACGCCATGGACAAATTCGATCCCGCCCTGCCCACCGTGTTCGTCACGCGCGCCATCCCGCCAGAGGCGCTCGCCGCCATCCAAGGCAAGGCCAACATCCTCATGGGCCCCTGCGACCGCCCTTCGACGCGCGAGGAGCTCATCGAGGGATTTCGCCAGGCAGACGCCGTTGTCTCGATGCTCAACGACCCCATCGACGCGGCGCTGCTCGAAGCGGCCGGGGAGCGCGTGCGACTGGTGGCCAACTACGCCGTGGGCTTCAACAACATCGACCTGGCGGCAGCGGAGCGGCTCGGCATCTGGGCCACGAACACGCCCGAGGCGACCACCGACTCGACCGCCGACCTCGCCATGGCGCTGATGCTCGCCTTTGGTCGCGGCCTCTTCCCCGCCGAACAGGAACTCAGGCGCGGCGACTTCAACGGCTGGTCGCCCACCACCCACCTCGGCCTCCTGTTGCGCGGCGCCCGACTCGGCATCGTCGGCATGGGGCGCATCGGTCAGGCTGTGGCCCGGCGCGCGCGCGGATTCGGGATGCGCGTCGCCTACCATTCGCGGCGTGAGCTCGACCCGGCCCTGGCCCAGGAGCTTGGCGCCGAACGACTCGGCCTCGACGAACTGCTCGCCCAGAGCGACGTGGTCTCCATCCACTGTCCGCTGACGCCTCAGACGCGGCACCTGATCGACAGCGCGGCCATCGCCCGCATGAAGTCGACGGCCATCCTCGTCAACACGGCGCGCGGTCCCATCGTCGACGAGGAAGCGCTGGCCCAGGCACTGATCGACGGACGCATCGGCGGCGCGGCGCTCGACGTTTACGAACGCGAACCCTTGGTCCACCCGCTGCTCCTCAAGGCCCCGCGCACCCTGCTCGTGCCCCACCTCGGCACCTCGACGCTGCAGACCCGCGTCGACATGGGCGACAAGGCCTTTGCCAACGTCCTCGCCGTGCTCGACGGCAAGGCGCCGCCCTTCCCGGTCAACCTCCCCCCGCGCCCCCGTTCATGAGGAGAAGCCGCCATGCGCGTCGCCCTGGTCCATGACTGGCTCGTCTCGATGCGCGGCGGCGAGCGCGTGCTCGAAGCCTTCTGCGAGCTCTTTCCCGAGGCCACGATCCACACGCTCTTCCACCGCCCCGGCAGCACCTCGCCCACCATCGAGCGGATGAAAATCGAGTCGAGCTTCCTCAACCGCCTGCCCGCCGCGCGCGAACACCATCGCGCCTTCTGGCCGCTCTTCGCCCACGCCATCGAGAGCTTCGACTTCACCGGCTACGACCTCGTGCTCTCGTCGTCCTCCTGCGTGGCCAAGGGCGTCGTCACCCCGACCGGCGCCAGGCACGTCTGCTACTGCCACACGCCCATGCGCTACGTCTGGGACCTCTTCGGCGACTACTTCGGCCGGGGACGCGCCTCGATGCCGACACGCCTTTGCGCCCACGCCATCGCCCCCTTCTGGCGCCTGTGGGACGAATCGAGCGCCCAGCGCGTCGACAGCTTCATCGCCAACAGCCAGAACGTCGCCGCGCGCATCGCCAAACGCTATGGCCGCGACGCCCTCGTCATCCCACCGCCGGTGGACGCCTCGCGCTTCACCCCGAGACCCACGGACGAACTGAGCGACGCCTATCTGATGGTGACCGCCTTCGTGCCCTACAAGCGGGTCGATCTCGCCATCGAGGCCTTCGCGCGCATGGGCCGCCGCCTGCGCATCGTCGGGCACGGACCCGGGCGGGAGCACCTGGAAAAGCTGGCGCGGGGACACGCCAACATCGAGTTCATCGGCGAGGCGGGCGAGGCAGAGGTGACCCGCCTCTTCGAGACCTGTCGCGCGCTCGTCTTTCCCGGCGAGGAGGACGCGGGCATCACCCCCCTCGAAGCGCAGGCCGCCGGAAGACCCGTCGTCGCCTTTGGACGCGGCGGCGCGCTGGAGACGGTGCGCGGACTCGACGAAAGCGACGGCGACGGCACGGGCGCGACGGGCGTCTTCTTCCACGAGCAGACCCCGGAGGCGCTCATCGAGGCCATCGAACGCTTCGAAGCCAATATCGACCGCTTCGATCCCCAGGTGGCCCGCGCGGCGGCCGAACAATTCGACAAGGCCGTCTTCAAAGAGCGCGTGTCCGAGTCCATCGACGCCATCCTGCGCCAACGCCGCCCGACCCGAGAGAGGAGCCGCGCCCCATGACGACATCCCCGCCGCCGCCCATCGTCGACCACATCCGCGCGCGCACCTCCTGGCGCGCCTTCACCGGCGAAGCGCTCGAACTCGACACACTGAGTGCCCTGCGCGCCGCCATGGCCGAGGCCGAATCGCGCACCCCCTTCGGCAACCGTCCCCGATTCGAAATCATCACGCGCGCCGAGTCGGGCAACGTCGACCTGAGCGGCATGGTCACCTACGGCGTGATCAAAAACCCGCCCGCCTTCCTCGTCGGCGCCATCGCCCGCGGCCATCGCGACATCGAGGACTTCGGTTTCGCCTTCGAGTCGATCCTGCTCAAAGCCACCGAACTCGGCCTGGGCAGCTGCTGGCTGGGCGGCACCTTTTCGCGCAGCCGTTTCGCCCGCGCGATTCGACTCGGCGACGACGAATCCATGCCCGCCATCTCGCCCATCGGTCGCCCCTCCGCCGCCCGCTCCCTGCGCGATCGCGCCATGCGGCTCTTCATCGGCGCCCCCCATCGCAAGCGCTTCGGCGAAGTCTTCTTCGACGAGAGCCTCGACCGCCCGCTCAGCGCGGACATGGTCGGCCCGGCGCACGCCCTCGCCCTGGAAATGGTCCGCCTCGCCCCTTCGGCCCGCAACCGACAGCCCTGGCGCATTGTCCGGCGCGACGAGGGCCAGCGCTTCGACCTCTACCTCTGCCGCGATTCGGGAATCGTCAGCGGCGTCAAACCGGGCGGCGTCGACATGGCGCGACTCGATGCGGGCATCGCCATGTGCCACTTCGAACTCACCGCCCGCGCCCTTGGCCTGAGCGGCGCCTGGCAAGAGAGCGAGGCAGGGGCTGCCACCACGCCGACAGGCTGCGAATTCATCGCCAGCTGGCGATGACCTGCGCCGTGCGCCCCCGTCCCCCTGAAGACATCCCCGGCGCAAGCATCCCAGCCGCCACGCGCCCCACCGCCCAAGGCCATTGTCTGGCGACCACCCAACCCCGCGATTTTCAAATTCCGCGATTTTCCAAATCCAGCGCGCGCCCCGTCCCGAACAGTCAAAAGCCCGCGTCCTCGCGTGTGAGGGGCGGGCTTTTTGGTTGTGGCTCAAATCACTGGCGGCCACGAGCTGATCGCGGCGACGGAGAGGTCAGCGGGCGGCGTCGAGACAGGTGGCACACGGCACATCGGGCCTTCTGAGTGCCGCGACGCGTCTTGGCCTCGCGCGATTGGGCGGCGAGAGCGCGCTGTCGGTGTCCTCCGTTCCAGTCGACCGCTCAGTGCCGGGTCACACGCGACGCGCTCACTTTTTGGCGAGCTCCGCGTCGATGATCGCCTTGAACTTCTCGACGGGCTGGGCGCCGTTGACGCGGATGCCGTTGACGAAAAACGCCGGCGTGCCGCGCACCCCGATCGCCTTGGCCAGACGCGCGTCAGAGGCGATGACCGCCGCGAACTTCTCCGAGTCGAGGGCCGCCCTGAAGCGCGCCATGTCGAGCCCGATCTCCTGCGCCAGCGCTTCCAGCCTTTCGCGCGTCAGCTTGATGCGCGAGCGCGTGCTCTCGAAGAGCCTGTCGTGCATCTGCCAGTATTTGCCCTGCTCCCCCGCCGCCAGCGCCGCCATGGCCGCCTGCCGCGCGTGCCTGTGAAACGAGAGCGGCAGCTGCTTCATCACGACGCGCACGTCGTTTGGGTATTGCGCCAACAGCTGCTTCATCACGTCGTTGCCGCGCACGCAGTAGGGGCACTCGTAGTCGCTGATCTCGACGATGGTGACCTTGGCCTTGGCCGCGCCGATGACCGGGCTGTCGCCAATCGGAAGTTGCGGGCGCGCGGCGTCGCCCTGGGAGCCGGCGCCCTGAGTCGCCACAGTTTTGGCCGCGGGTTGCGCGACGGGTTTGGCCGGCGCCTGGACGACGGCGTTGGCGGCGGTTTTTTCGGCAGTTTTGGCCGCGTCGGCGGGCCTGTCGGACGCCAGCGCGAGGGCGGGCGCGAGGGCGAAAATCAGGGCGGCGTTCATCGAGAGGGCGATTTTGCGGGCGAGGTTCATCGGGAACTCCTTGGGGCCACGGCCTCCTGTCCGACGAGACAGACGCTCAATGGACGCCGCGGCGGTGAAAGGGCGCGTCGCCTTGGGCGCGTTGGCGGCATGGGAGGCGGCAGTGGGTGGCGACCTCTAAAAAAGCCCGCGCCCTCACAGGGAGGGGCGGGCCCAAAAGGTGTGGCGCGTGTTCAGCGCTCAGTTCGTCGCGTCACTTGGCGGGGACAGGAGCGGGCGCTTTGTCAGCGGCGTTTTCCACCGCCTTGGCCGGGACAGGCTCAGCGGCCTTGCCATCCGCCTTCGCAGCCTTGGCCGCGTCTTCCGCTTTGGCCTCTGGCGCCGCGGGCTGATTCGCCTTGGCGAGGATCTCGTCGATCTTCGTGCGCATAAATTCGAGGGGACGCGCGCCGACCAGCATCTGGCCATTGAGGAAGAACGTCGGCGTGCCTGTCGCGCCCAGCTTCCGCCCCTCTTCCATGTCGGCGTTCACCAGCGCCTCGATCTCGGGGCTCTTCCACTCCTTCTTGAAGCGCTCCATGTCGAGACCGACCTCGGCGGCCAGCGCCTTGATCTTCTCCTCGGAGAGCGCGCGGAAGTTCTCGAAGAGCTTGGCCTCCATCTCCCAGAACTTGCCCTGGTTGTGCGCCGCCATCGAAGCCATCGCCGCCGACTTGGCGTTCTTGTGGAAGCTGAGCGGCTGGTGGCGGAACACGACGCGCAGATCGTTGGGATAGAGCTTGAGGAGCTCCATCGCGTTCTTGGCGCCGGTCGAGCAGTGCGGGCACTCGAAGTCGAGGAACTCGACGAGCGTCACCTTGGCGTCGGCGGGCCCCTTGGACGGGCTGGTCGCGGGGATGGGGACAACCTTGACCGGACCTGTGCCAGCGAAGGGATCGCTCGGCGGCTGAGCGCCGGGCAGGAAGACGGGCTTCTCCGAGCCGTCCTTGACGACGCCTCGATGCCAGGCAGCCTGGGCGAGCTCTGCAAGCAGGAAGACGGGCTTCTCCGAGCCGTCCTTGACGAGCTCCTCGTAGAGATTCTCGGCGGCGACACCCTTGGCGAGCACCGCGTTGGCCCTGACGAGTTCTTCTTCGACAAGCGCCTTGAACTTTTCGATGGGCTGGGCGCCCGAGAGCTTGCGACCGTTGATGAAGAAAGCGGGCGTGCCGCGCGCGCCGAGCGAAACCGCCATCTTCTGCTCATGGCTGATCTGCGCTTCGAACTTCTTCGAATCGAGCGCCTGGGCGAATTTCTCCATGTCGAGCCCGATCTCGCGCGCCAGCTCATCGAGGCGCTCGCGCGTCAGCTTGATGCGCGCCTTGGTGCTGGCGAAGAGCTTGTCGTGCATCTGCCAGTATTTGCCCTGCTCACCGGCCGCCAGCGCCGCCATGGCCGCCGGACGCGCCGCCACGTGGAAGCTGAGCGGGTTCTGCTTCATCACGACGCGCACATCGTTCGGATACATCGCCAGCAGTTCCTTCACCCGCTCGTCGCCGCGCACGCAGAAGGGGCACTCGTAGTCGCTGACCTCGATGATGGTGATCTTGGCGTTCGCCGGACCCATGACCGGGCTGTTCTCGACGGGGAACTTGTAGATGGCCTTGGGGTCCTCGACCGGACGCGCCTGGCGCTGCTGCTTGCCGTCGGCCATGCCGCGCTTGCCCTTGAAGCGATCCGCCTTGCGATCGCGCGGTCCACGCACGCCGTCCCGGTCAAGTCGCTTGAGGCGTTTGTCCTTGAGCGCGCCCTTGGCGGAGGAGTCCTGGGCGATGACGACCTGCCCCGTTCCCGACGAAGACGCGCTCCGCGTTCCGCCAATCCAGCCACCGGCAAAGCCGACCGCGACACCGGCGATCAGAGCGACAAAGACCTTTATTTTCATCGTTTTGCTCCTTCGTCAGGAAGAACGGCCGACTCGAAACGCCATTCTTCAAAAGAGTTGCGCGGGCCTCCTCCCCAGCTGCCCGCCAAAAAAAGGGGCGGCCCCTTAGCACCCGCTCTCAAAGCGGCGCAAGGCGGCTCAAACCGCTCGACGACGCGCCCATTCCCTTCCAACCGCGCGCCCTGAGACCGGCCCTCAAGCCGCCCCCAACCGCCCCTGAATCAGCCCGGCCACACCTTGGATGGAATCTCCCCTGGCAGGCGGCCGTTGGGCGTTTTTCGCATGACTTTTGGGGGCAGATGCCCTTTGAGCCGCCGCCCTTTTCGCCCCCCCCTCCTCGCCTCCCCCTGGCTCTTCATAGAAGGAACCCGCATGCGCACATTCGGCCTCGCCCTCCTGGCGTCTCTCGCGCTCGCCAATTGCTCCAACGCCGCTTCCGAACCGCAGCCAGCCGCCGTCGCGCAGCCGGAACCGCCGCCGCCACCACCACCTCCGCCGCCATCGCCCATCCCCCCCGAGGTCGAAGAGCGCCTCCTCACCGTCTCTGTGGAGATTTCCGGCTCGCTGGAAGGCTCCTTGCGCCGCGTCCTCGCCGACGAAGTGGCCTCGCCCCTCTCCCAGGTCACGGCGCGAATGCTCGTCTGGTGGGTCGACGTGGCGCGCGATCTGCGCCGGGGCGACACCCTGGACATCGTCTACGAGCTGCCCCCAGGCAAAGAGCCGCTGCTCCACGCCGTGCGCTTCAACTCGGGCAAAAATGGCCGCGCCCACCGCGCCTACCGCTTCCAGCCAGAGGGCTCCCCCTACGGTCGCTACTTCGACGAGAGCGGCACCGAGATCGAAAAGACGCTCAAGGACAGCCCCATCGACACCTACGAGCAGATCACCAGCGTCCTCAACGACGGCCGACGACATCGCGGCGTCGACTTCAAGGCCCCCACCGGCACCCCCGTGAAGATGCCCTTCGACGCCACGCTGACGCGCAAGAACTGGAAGTCGCGCGGCAACGGCAATTGCCTCGAATTCAAAGACCGCCAGGGCCGCCGCATCATCTTCCTCCACCTCGACGAGCTGCCCCAGGACCTCAAGGTCGGCAAACTCTACAAGACGGGCGAGGTCGTCGCTCAGTCGGGCAACACAGGCCGCTCCTTCGCGCCGCACCTGCACTACCAACTGGAGACGGCGAAGGGGAAAATCCTCGACCCCTTCAAGGAGCATGAGACCTTCCGGCGCACGCTTCCCGACGGCGAGAAGGCCCGCTTCGACGCCACCGCCCAGCGCTACGACGAGCTTCTCTCCAAGGACGCCGCCCCCCAGCCGTCGACCGCCGCCAACGCGCCCTGAACCGCGCCCTCATCCGCCCCTGTCACGCGCCGCCTGAGTGATTTGCGCCCGCTCCACTGACTCGCGCCCCCTCACGGCGGGCGCCCGCGCCAGACAGACAAAGCCGATCGGGGCGAGCACGAGCTGACGCAGGTTTTGCAACAGCGACAGCGCCACGCCGAGCGAGGGATCGAGCCCCAGCGCGGTGAACACGAGCGCGCCCGCGGCCGCCGCCACGCCAAGCTGACTGGGCACAAAGGCAAAGGCCACGCTCACGGCCAGCGGCACCGCCGAGATGATCAGCGCGTCCAGCGCCCCCGCCCGCGCGCCGAGCAAAAAGAGACCGATCCAGATCTCCAAACTCATGATCAGCCGGGCGGAGACCTGGATTCCGAGCGCGCCGAGAACGCGCGTCGGGTGACGTTTCCAGAGCGAGCGCACCGTGGCGTCGACTTCGCGCGCCTTGTCGAGGCGTTCGGCTGAGCGCAGCCCAAGGAAACCAACGAGCCGAACGACCGGCACGGCCAGCCCCCGTTTGAAGGTGACGAGAATCAGCCCCGTCGAAATCGCCACCGCCAGCGCCAGCGCCAACGCCGCGTTTCTGAAGAGCGCCTCGGGCATCGCCAGCCCGGCAAAAGCGACGGTGGCGACGACGAACAGGTAGAGCGCGTCGGCGACGATGACGAGCACGCGGTCGAGGATGAGCGCCGACATGCCCGCGCGACGCGACAGGCGCGGCAGCCACAACAGGCGCACCGGCTCACCGCCCACCCCCATGAGCGGCAACGTCTCATTGAGCACACTCGCCGCAAAGCGACTCTCCAAAGTGGCCCGCGCCGAAGGACGCGCCACAGGATCGAGGAGCGAACGCCAGCCAAAGGCGCGCCATGCGCTGCCCAGGCCATAAACAATGGGCAAAAAAAGAAATCCCGGCCCAACGGCGAAGAGTTCCCGCGCCAATTTGCGCGGCCCAAAATCAATAATCAGCCAGGCGAGTAACGCCGCGCCGAGACCTAAAGACAGCCAGCGCCACAACCTTTGATCGCGCAATCGCCGCAGATTTTTTTGAAACCACGCCTTTTGCCCGCGCCGCCAATTCCCAATGGATTCTTTGATGGATGATTTTCGCATTGGCGTTTTTCGAGTCGGCGCTTTTCTCATTCACAACCCTACCCAAACGCGTTCCGAAAACATTCAACACAGACAATTCCCAGCGGTGGCGACAATAAAACACGGCGCGATGACATTCGCCTCACAATCTCCCGCGACATTGATCGAGACCAAACAGCCCGCGCTTTATATTGAACGCGCCCAAAACATCACGCCGCCGATTTTCAATCATCGCCCCACCCTTTGACATACATTCCCCAAGCGCCATCACCCAAACGCGTCGAGACTCCACAAATCATTCGCGCGTTTGAAGCGCGGCGCCTTAACCTATGAACGCGCACCGCCACGCGGCAGGCCTCTTGACAATTCTTTTCGGGGACAACCCAAAAGACGCTTCAGCGCACTCCTTGTTGTTTTTGCGCTTTGGCGCACGGCAATTCAAAAGCCGCTTGAGCGCTGGGCATGTTTGATTTTATTTTTATGTCGACTGGAACCCGAATTAGCTCGATTTAATTTTTATGCCTCAATCGATGTTCATCGTCTTGGATTGACATTGTCAGGGCATTGTCTTGAATTGATATCGACACGTCAAAGTCTTGAATCGACAACGACACGGCATCGTCTTGAATTGACATCGCGTGCCGGCGCCCGCTCTGCCCCGAACGAGCGAATTTAATTCGCCATTGTGCGAGAGTGAAAAACCCATGTTTTTTCCCTCTCGCGCTCTCCCTTTTCCTTTCCCGCCCCTCAGACGAGCGGTATTTGCTCGATTTTATTTTTGGCTTTTTGACGGTAGCTCGGATTCGGGGCGGGACAAAAGACCGCCGTCGCCCTAAGCACCTCAGATGACCGGTGATTGCCTCGTTTTATTTTAATCGACTTTACG
>JAFVYB010000039.1 GCA_017500825.1 Myxococcaceae bacterium
AAATACCGGTCATCTGAGGTGCTTAGGGCGACGGCGGCCTTTTGTCCCGCCCCGAATCCGAGCTACCGTAAAAACGCCAAAAATGAAATCGAGCAAATATCGCTCGTCTGAGGGGCGGGGAAGGAAAGTAAGAGCGCGAGAGGGAAAAAACATGGGTTTTTCACTCTCGCATAATGACGAATTAAATTCGCTCGAACGGGGCACGTCGGCGGCCGACACGCCAATGTCAATTCAAGACTTTGACGCGTCAATGTCGATTCAAGACAATCCTGCCAATGTTAATTCGGGGCGATGCCGTGCTGATATCAATTTGGAACAACAAAAAGTAATCCCCGAACATTTTAACCACGAATATCGACTATCAACGGACGGTGGTCAGAACAAGCGAACGCTTCCGAATCATCAATATAACAATTCAAGACTCGGGATGGACTGACAAATGTGTAATCGATGTGATAAGGTTTCTCCTGATCTCGATGCATATAAAACGTTGGAACGCTCTCGCCGCCCTGAGGTTCCTCTTTTATATAATGCCACGCGGACACCAGACCGGCCGCAGACATCATATCGACGACCGCGGAATGTGAGCAAATCTTACCGTCCTTATCCCAGCGCCGATTGCTATTGAAATCGCCGAGAATAACCGTGTTCTCGTTTATCTTGTCTTTGTGGACACTATGGAAAATATAATACTCTCGAATATAGGGCTTTCCCGCCCACACAGCCAGCAAATCCCACGAATCATTGATTCGAACTGGCAAAAAGTGTCTAAGTCCATGCGTTTCCCAATCCAGGCGAGTCAGACGAATACCTTTTCGAGCAAAAACGCCCAAGCCTTTATAAGCACGCTCACCGATCCAGAGAGAATTCGCCGAAAAAGAAGCATATCCCTCATGACGACTCGCTTTCGGAACTTCACATTCTTGGACGACGCAAATATCGGGATTCAGCGATTGTAATAGTTGATATTTATCACGAAACTTTCCCGCGCAATTCCAAGTAATCAATCGAACCCTTTTCATGTCGTTTCAAAAAAAACGCGCCGCCGAAAATAATTTGGCGACGCGTGTTTGAGATAAAACAACTAAAACAAAGAGAAATCCTCACTCCACGGTCACGCTTTTGGCGAGGTTTCGTGGTTGATCGACATCGGTGCCGCGCAAATCGGCCACGTGATAGGCGAATAATTGCAGCGGCAGAACAGTCAGCAATGGCGCCACAAATGGTGGGCAATCGGGGACATAGAGAGCGTGGTCGGCGATTTCGCCAATTCTTTTATCGCCTTCGGTGCCAATGGCGATGACCTGGCCGCCGCGGGCGCGCACCTCTTCGATATTGCCGAGCATTTTGTCGTAACCCGGGCCCTGGGTGGCGATGGCGAATACCGGCAGGCTGGGATCAATCAGGGCGATTGGGCCGTGTTTCATTTCGCCGGCGGCATACCCTTCCGCGTGGACATAACTAATCTCTTTGAGTTTGAGCGCGCCTTCGAGGGCGATGGGGTATTGCGGGCCGCGGCCGAGGAAAAGGCAGTCGCCGACTTGCTGGTAGCGCCGGGCGAGTTTCACGACGGATTTTTCCTGGCGCAGGACCTTTTCCATCAATTTGGGGGCGCCGCGCAGGGCCGAGAGCAATTCGCGGGCTTTGGCTTCGTCGAGGGTGCCGCGCGCGCGGCCGAGTTTGACGGCCAGCATGTAGAGGGCGGCGAGCTGGGTGGTGAAGCACTTGGTCGAGGCGACGCCGATTTCGGGGCCGGCGTGTGTGTAGATGGTGGCGTTGGCCTCGCGCGGGATGGCCGAGCCGACGACGTTGCAGATGGCGGCGGTGGGGCAGCCCTTGGATTTGGCCTCGCGCAGGGCGGCGAGGGTGTCGAGGGTTTCGCCCGACTGGCTGATGGCCACGGTGAGCACGCGCGCGTCGACGATGGGGTCGCGGTAGCGGAACTCGCTGGCCAGATCGACTTCGACCGGCAGGCGCGCCAGCGTCTCGATGAAGCACTTGCCGCACAGGCCCGCGTGGTAGCTCGTGCCGCAGGCGATGACGGTGACCTTGTCCACGCCTCGCAGCACGTCGGTGTCGAGGCCGTCGAGGTAGAGGTCGCCCGCTTCGACCGAGGCGCGGCTGCGGATGGTGTCGGCGATGGCGCGCGGCTGCTCGAAGATCTCCTTGTGCATGAAGTGCTTGTGGCCGCCCTTCTCGGCCATCATCGGCGTCCAGTCGACGCGGCGGGCCTCGCGCGTCACTTCGCTGCCCTGGGCGTCGAACACGGTCACGCCGTCGCGGCGGATGTCGGCCAAATCGCCGTCTTCGAGGAAGACGACATCGCGCGTGTGTTCGAGCAGCGCCGGAATGTCGGAGGCGACGAAGTTTTCGCCAGAGCCGCGGCCGAGGACGAGGGGGCTGGCGCTCTTGGCGACGACGATGCGGTCGGGCGCTTTGTCCCAGAGGACGGCCAGCGCGTAGGTGCCCTGGACGCGTGAGAGCGCGGCGCGGACGGCGGAGACGAGGTCGAGGCCCTGGGCCAGCTGGTCGGCGATGAGGTGGGCGAAGAGCTCGGAGTCGGTCTCGCTGCGGAAGGCGTGTCCGGCGGCAGAGAGCTCGGCCTTGAGGGCGAGGTGGTTCTCGATGATGCCGTTGTGGACGATGGCGACGCCGTCGTGGACGTGGGGGTGGGCGTTGGCGTCCGAGGGGCGTCCGTGGGTGGCCCAGCGCGTGTGGCCGATGCCGGGGCTGCCGTCGAGGGCTTCGCTGGTGACGAGCGCTTCGAGGTTTTTGAGCTTGCCCTGGCAGCGCAGCACGTCGAGGGCGCCGTCTTTGAGCACCGCCACGCCGGCCGAGTCGTAGCCGCGATATTCGAGGCGCTTGAGACCGCTGATGAGCACAGGGACGGCGTTCTGCGCGCCGACGTAACCGATGAGTCCGCACATGGTGAACGGCTCCTTGGAGAAGGCCCTGAGGCGAAGGGGCGCGGTCCATCGGGAATCGACCCAAGGGTGTCAACGCGATTTTTGGGAGGCGTCGCGGCCGAATGGAATGAGGACGCAACGCGACAAGGAAGAGGCGTCGCGGCCGAGTGGAGTGAGGGCGCAACGCGACAAGGAAGAGGCGGTCGCGGCCGAATGGAGTGAGGACGCAACGCGACAAGGAAGAGGCGTCGCGGCCGAATGGAGTGAGGGCGCAACGCGACAAGGAAGAGGCGTCGCGGCCGAATGGAGTGAGGACGCAACGCGACAAGGAAGAGGCGTCGCGGCCGAATGGAGTGAGGGCGCAACGCGCACAAAGGGCCCCCGGGCAGCGGCCAAAGGACGCGACGATCGCCCAAAGGCGGCGCGACTCAGGACTCAGCGGTTCGTCTCAGCGCCTTGAGGCGGCGTAGCGGCCGAGCGCGCGGACAGCGGTGTCGGCGGAGCGGAAGACGGGCAGTCCCAGCGATTCGAGGGCGCGGGCCATGGGGTCGAAGAGGTGGCCCGAGTCGATGGAGACGGCGATTGGCTTGTCGGTCTGTTGGGCGAGGCGCGCGAGCCTGCCGACGAGGGAGTCCCTGGCCGATTCAGCGAGGGCCGCGTCGGTGTCGGCGAAGAGGGTCTGCATGGCCGGGGTCAGCGGGACCGTGGCGCAGAGGATGGCGTCGACCGCGTCACAGTCGATGAAGGCGCGCAGGGCGGCTTCGTGGGCCGCGTCATCGGCCATGGGGGTCAGATCGAGCGGGTTGTGGACTTCGACGAGCGCGTCGAGTCGGGCGCTTCGCAGGGCGTCGCGCAGGCGTTCGGTCGTCTGCGGGGAAAACTCGGCCAGGCGCACCGTGAAGTCGTCGCCTTGAAGCGCGTCGCAGATGCCGACGGCCTCGTAACCGGCGTTTGTCAGGGCGGCGAGGCGCAGGTCGGGGTGGTTCGGACTTGTGCGCGTGGGCCAGCGGCGCTGTCCGAGAAAGGCGGCGAGCTTCGTCAGATCGAGAAATTCGTCGAAGTCGCGCGCCACGAGCGCCCCGGCCTGTTCGACGAGGGAGCGGCAGATCTCGAAATCGCCCGCCAGAGAGGCGGTGTGTCCGGCGCTCGCCCGCTGCCCCTCGGCGGTGCGTCCGGCCTTGTAGAAAATCACGTCGCGCCCGGTTGAACGCGCCTCGGCGATGGCCTGGCACAGCGCGCGTCCGTCGCCGTCCTGAAAGCCCTCGACATAGAGGCCGATGGTCCGGACTTCGGGATCGCCGAGGAGGGCGCGCAGGTGGTCGCTGACCGTCACGTCGATTTGGTTGCCGATGGAGATGGCGTAGCGGGGCGCGAGCGCGTCGAACTTGCTCAGGCGGCTGATGAGGAAGGCGCCGCTCTGGCTGACGAGGGCCACGCCGCTGTGGGGACCGCGGGCGTGAAGGGGGAGCTTGTCGGGCGGGATGAAGAGCGTGTGGTAGCGCCCGGGGCGCGAGACGATGCCGAGGCAGTTGCCGCCGTTGACCACGAGTGGGCGTCCCATGGCCCGGCCGCGCGCGATCGAGTCCTTGACCCGCTGTTCGATGGCCGCGCCGCCCGCTGTCTCGCCCATGCCGCCGGGGATGAGGATGACGCTTTGGGCGCGGTCGCTCTCGACGATGTCGTCGATGATTTGGGGAACCTGGGACGCGCCCACGGCCACGACGAGGAGGTCGACGCGTTCGGGGAGGGCGGCAATCGAGGGCACGCAGCGCACGCCGTCGAGTTCGTCGAGTCCCGGGCGGATGGCGTAGAGGCGCGCGCGGTCAAAGCCCGCGTCGAGCATGTTGCCGAGAATGATGCGGCCCATGTTGCGGCCCTTGGCCGAGGCGCCGACGAGGGCGACGCTCTTTGGGCACAGCAGGCGTTCGACCGAGGCGATGGGCGCGCGGGCGCGGGGCGCGGGGCTCTGTTCGAGGCGCAAAAGGCCGTCGAGCGCGACGAGGCGGCCCTGACAGACGGCGAAGGGGTTGATTTCGAGTTCGGCGATTTGGACGCGGTCGAGGCGGAGGGCGGCCAGGCGCAAAAATCCCCGGAAGAGGGCGAGGAGTTCGTCGCGGGTGACGAGGGGGTGCGCGCCGCGGACACGGCCGAGGAGGCGGTCGAGGGCCAGGGTGCCCATGAAGCCGTCGAGGAGCGATTCGGGTGTGGCGTTGTCGAGGCTCTGGCTGGCGATGGCGCGGCCGCGTCGTGAAGAGGCGCCGATCCATTCGGTCTCGACGCCGCCGACGCCCAGGGTGAGCACCGGGCCGAACTCGCGGCTGTGACGGCAGGCGACGAGAAGTTCGCCGCCCAGGCCCACGCGCTCGAAGGCGACTTTTTCCACAGCCAAAACACCGCGCGCGGTGGCGGTTTGTCCGGGGAAGCGCTCTCCAAAACGGCGCGGCACCTCGTCGAGCATCGCCGCGATGGATGACCGCAGTGTCGCCGGATCGCTGGAGACGATACGCACGCCGCCCACGTCTGATTTGTGGGCGATCTGTTCGCCGCAGATCTTGAGGACGACCTCTTCGCCGAGCGCGGCCACTGCCTGAAGCTCCGCGTCGCTGAGCGGAACGCCCGCCGGGAGGAATCGATAGCGCGGCGTGGCAATCCCGAGCGCGTCGAGAACGCCGTAGACCTCGTGTTCGAGGAGCGCAGCTCGTCCCTCTGCCGTCGCTGCCGCGAGGATGGCCTCAACCGCCGTGCGCATCGCCGCCTCTGTCGCTCTTTCCATCGCCGTCTCCACCTCTGCGCGCCGTGGCGCGGTTGAAAAAGACATCTCAGGCGCCGCCCACCCCGCGATTGGCCGACGCGACCTCTGAATCGGCTGACGCATGGATGGGCACCGTCTCTGGCGCCGTTCCCGTCGCCGCCGGCCGGCTCTCGACGAGGAGCGCCTTGAGCTCGGCGATCTCCCGCTGCAGCTCGACGACGCGCGCGGTCAGGTCGTCATTGTTGTCCATGGTCATCTCGTCCACGAAGATCGCGTTGGCGAGCGAGAGGCCGATGATGCCGCCGCCGAGCACCGCGCCCATGAAGTAGACGCGCGCGACCACGCCCCAGGCCGCGCCGCCCGCGCTCTGGGCGATGGCGTCCGGCAGCTCGTACCAGCCCTCGACCGTGAAGACGCGGAACACGGAGTAGATGGCGATGAAGGGGTCGCCGAAGTGCTCCGGCGCGAACTGGCCAAAGAGGAAGTGGGCGCCCAGGGCGAGGATGAAGAGGAGGATGCAGAGGGCGATCAGCACGCCCACGCTGGCGCGCAGCGAGCGGCGCACGCCGGTCATCATGCGGTCGACGTTGGGGATGAAGTGGAAGAGGTGGAAGAGGCGGAAGAGGCGCCCGAGGCGGAGCAGGAGCACGGCGGCGAAGGCCTGCAGGTCGATCCAGGGCGAGAGGAGCACCGGCAGGCTGAGCACGACCACCGCGAAGTCGAAGCGGTTCCAGGCGCTGGCGAAGTAGCGGCGCCGCTCCAGGCCAATCTTGATGGCGGCTTCGGCGAGGAAGAGGACGACGCAGGCGTAGTCCACGGCGGCGGCGACGCGTGCGGCGACTGAATCGGGCGCCACCAGGGCCAGGACAAAGAGGGCCAGGGCGTTGAGGGAGATGGCGAAGAGAACTGCTTTTTCGCCAATCAGGGCGCTGAGGACGCGGGGCAGCGCGGGCGAGACTTGGGACATGGACACCTCCGGCGGCCAACCGCGCGGCAAGCCAGGTGAAAGGAAGCCAAACGAGGGGGGCGGCCCAAGCGTTAGGCCAGTGGGGAGCGGCGGGTTGGCGCAAGGACCAAAGGTCGCTTCGTCACATCGGCGGCGACGCGGCGGGCAGCAGTGCCTCTAGCCCTCGAAAAACTTCCCGCGCGCGGCGAACGAGGCCTGCGCCGCTTTGACGGCCCTTTGAACGGCGGCCTTGAGTCCGGCGTGCGGCACCATCTCGACCGCTTCCCGCCAGGGCTTCCAGGCGTGGGCGCAGTGCTCGCGCTCGTCGAGCAGGATGGGCGCCTCGTCGCGCATGAGCGTCCAAAAGGCTGTCTCCTGAAAGACGCGGGGGATGCGCGATGGCTTGGGCTCGCCGAAGAGAAACGAGTGCGCGTAACCCAGGTTCCAGACGTGGCCGCGCGTGCCCGACTCCTCGCGCAACTCGCGCACCGCGCAGGCGGATGGGCTCTCGCCGCGCTCGATGCTGCCGGTGATGGGCTGCCAGTAGTCGCCGCGGTTGGGATGGCGCTTGAGCAGCAGCACTTCGAAGTCGCCGGCGTGGCGCCGCAGGATGGTGACGGAGACAGTGCGCAGGCTGAAGCGACCGCGCTCGACCTGGGCGTCGAACTGGCGGGCGAAGTGGCGCAGGAAGGCCTTCTTGACCACGTGCAGGGGCGGCGGGCGGCGCAGTTCGCGGGCCATGGAAGTCACGCCGCACTGGCTCAGGCCGCAGGGGACGATCTTCTGGAAGAGATCGAGGTTGTTGCAGACGTTGAGCGACATGCCGTGCGAGGTGATCCAGCGGCTCATCCGGATGCCGATGGCCGCGATCTTGCGCAGGTGACGCCCCGGTTCGCCGAGGAAGACGCCGGGCATGCCTTCGACGCGGCGGGCGCGCAGCGAGAACTCGGCCAGGGTGTTGATCGCCACCTCTTCGAGGTCGTGGACGTAGCGGCGCACGTCGCAGCGGTCGGGACTGAGGCGGACGATGGGGTAGGCCACGAGTTGCCCTGGCATGTGGCAGGTCACGTCGCCGCCGCGCGAGACGTCGAACACCTTGACGCCGCTCTCCATCAGGCGCTCCCGGCTGACGAGCAGATGCTCGGGCGCCGTCCTGCGGCCCAGCGTCACCGTGGGCGAGTGCTCCAGCATGAGGAGGACATCGCGCTGCAGCCTTTCGCCCCGCGCCAGTGAGAACGCCTGCTGCAGCTGGAGGCCGTCTTCGTATTCGACCATGCCCAGGTCGTAGGCGAGGAGGTGGCGGACAGGCGGGTTCATGCGGGGAGGCTGCGGGGCAAGGGGGGGCGAAAAGGGCGGCGGCCCATAGCACCTCGGCACTTGTCGCCAGAGACTTATTTGAAGCTCCGGCGCATTTCGGCTGCCCGGCGATCGGCGCGCGAACAAGGCCGCTCAAACGCCCGTCTCATCCCTGTTCGTCGAGGCGCTCCAGCTCGCGGACGAGCGCGTCCACGGCGGCCTGACGGCTGGCATTCGTGCCGCGCCCTTCCTGCCAGAAGGGATCGATCGGCAGGCGGACGAGACCTCGCCTGGGAAGCTCGATAAAGAGCTCGCCGCGCCCTGACGCGATGCGGTGCGTCCACGCTCTGGCCGTGAGCGCCTGGTCGACGAGCCGGAGAAAGAGTCCTCGCGAGAGGCGTTCGACGCGCGCGCTCACCGGATGGCAGGCCGCCTGACTCTCGGCGCCAGCGCGATCGGCTTCGGCCATGGCTTCCCGGGCATTGGCGAGGATTTGCCGGGTGGCGTCGTCGAGCGGGTCGGTCATCAGGACTTCCTCGCACAGCCGCGCCGCCTGTTCGGGCGCCCCCTCTCGCAGGCGCAAAAGAGCCAAAGCGCGCAGGGCGTCGGCGTGTCCCGGATAGATGCGCAGGATCTTCTTCAGCTCAGCCTCAGCCTCGCCGTAGCGCTCCAGAGCACCCAGGGCGCGCGCGCGGACGATGTGCAGCAGGATCTCGTGCATGCCCGAGGCGCCCTCGAAGCGGAGCACCTCCAACGCGCGGTGTGGCAGGTCGCTGTTGATGAGCGCGTGGGCAAAGCACAGCCGCCAGTCGAGGCTCTCGGGACGGGCCCTGACCTCGCGGCCAATGCGGTCGAGCTCCCTTTCGCTGAGCGCCTCGCCTTCCTCGACGCGCGCCACCAAGGCGTCGAGCTCGAAGGGAGTCAGGGGAATGTCCATGAAACGCCTCGGGAAGCGCGCCGCCGAAGGATCCGCGTGCCGTGTCGCGACCCTTTTGTCGACGCCCATAAAAAAAGGACGCGATGCGCCGCGTCCTCTCTTCGATTCGATGTCTCTCTCGCCCGATTCCCCGCCGCTGCGATGCCGGGCGGGGAGGCGATGCTTCGATGCGTCACATGCCCATCAGGGCGTCGAGGCCCGCCGGACCGACGAGCGTCTCGTTTTTGGCGATGTTGGCCTTCTCGCGCAGCGAGGCGAGCAAGAGCTCGATGGATTCCGAAGCGCGGCGGTCGATGACCTTCTGGCGGTAGCTGCGCATCGTCTCGGCGTCCTTCAGCTCGTCGAGGTTGGGCCTGGTGTGCTTGTCGAGCGAGAGGACGACGAACTGATCGCCGGACTCGTAGACCTTCTCGGCCGGACCTTCCTTCATCGTGGGCAGGTCCTGGGCGAGCGCGGGCAGCATGCCGACGCGGGGGATGTAGTCGCCCAGGAGGCGGAAATCGCCGGTCTCCTCGACGCGGGGCTGACCGAGCGCGGCTTCCTTGTCGGCGGGCTCGTCGGGCCACTGAGCGGCGAGCGAGGTGCCGGCCTTGAGCGCGTTGAGCGTGGCCTCGGCCTTCTCCTTCGCCTTGGCCTTGGCGCGCGCGTCGATCAGCTTCTCGCGGGCGATGCCGTCGGTGGCCTGCTCCAGCGTGATGACCTCGGGCTCGATGACCTTCTCGACCTTGATCAGGTGGACGCCGAAAGAGGTGACGACCGGCTCGGAGATCTCGCCCGCCTTCATCGCGAAGGCCGCGGCCTGGAACTCGGGAACCATGGTGCCCTCGCCGAACGTGCCGAGGTCGCCGCCCTTTTCCTTGCTGCCCGGATCCTCGCTCTCGGCCTTGGCGATCTCGGCGAAGTCGGCACCGCCCTCGATCTTGGCCTTGAGCGATTTGATCTTCTCGATCGCCTGCGCCTCGCTGACCTCGGGCGATGTCTTGACCAGGATGTGCCGCGCCTGGACCTGCTTGAGCTTGTTGTAGCGGGCGCTGTTGCTCTCGTAGTGCGCCTTGATCTCGTCGGCGTTGTCCTTGGCGTAGGCGGCGATGTCCTCGGCGGTGGGCGCGTCGAGCGTCGAGCGCTGAGCGCCGATGGAGAAGCGAACCAGCGAGAGCGCGTAACGCTCTTTTTCGCGGATGAACTCGGCGGTCGCCTCGTCGTCGCTGGCCTTGGCCGCGCCCGTCAGGCTGGAGACCATCTTCTGGACGAGGAGGTCTTCGCGAATCTGCGCCTCGAACTGCCACATCATCATGCCGAGCTGGCGCTCGACGATGAACTGATACTCGGCCTGATCAAAGGCACCGTTCTTCTGGAAGGCCTCGACCTTGCCGATCTCCTCGGCGATCTCCTCGTCGGCCACGCGCAGGCCTTCGTCCATGGCGGCCTGAACGAGCAGCTGGCGGTCGATCAGCTGATCGAGAACGCGGGCGCCGATGCCCAGGGCGTCCGCCTGTTCGCGCGTCAGGCCGTCCTGTCCGGTCTGGCGGGAGAGGGCCTGAATTTGCCGCGCATAGGCGCGCTCGAAGTCCTGGCGGGAAATCTTCTGACCATTCACCTCGGCGGCGAAGCCGTCGTTGCCCGACATGGCGCCCGAGCGGCAGCCGGTCGAGGCCGGGCCAAAGGAGAAGATGAAGACGACGATGATGATCCCGAACAGGACGATGAGGATCGACGAGCGGGAGTTTTTGCGGAGGTTGGCCAGCAACATGGTTGGAAATGCTCCTTAAGCTTCAGGACGATTCAGGACTTCGGGCGCGCTGACGAAAAACGGAAAAGGCGCTCGCGGCGAGGCACCCGAAAACAACCCGGGCCGAGGATGCCTTCCCATGGGTCGCCCCTAGGGAGAGCCGGTCTGTGACGGGCGCGGTTCGGCGTGGGCGGCGCGTTCGCCAGGCGTTCTCCGCGACCCTCTTGGCCCAGGGTCAGAAAAAGCGCGGCTACCTAGGGGAAAGGCCAAACAAAAGGCAAGGGGGCGCGCGGGGATTTGGCGGCGGCGTTTTCCCTCTCGAAAACCGCCCGGAAACGCCTGTGGAACGGCGTGTTTTGGCGCCTTTGGCCCGGCGAGAAACGGGTGTTTTCCTCCCAATCCATCCGGTGTAGAGGGCCGCCCCCCAATCGCGGGGACAATTGCCCTGGGCGCGCGCTTTTCTAGAGACGCGGCGCGCGGGGAATGGCGCGGGGCGCGGCGGGATTTGGCGGCGCCTGATTTTGGGGCAGGGATTTCAAAAGGCTTTCAGGAAGACGGCGCGGCCCAGGGGCGAGCCGGGGCACGAAACAAAAGGCGGATCGCCGTGCGGGCATTTCTCAAGCGCTATCGAGAATTGATCATCGTCGGAACGCTTCTCGTTTTCCCGATCGCCGTCTGGCTGACGCACGCCAAACACGGCCGCGACTTGAGCGCCCTCGACCGCGTCGTCCTGACCGCCACCGCGCCCATCGAGAGGGCTGTCAATGGCGTGGTCTTCGCCATCATCGACACTGTCGAGGACTTCACGAATCGCCAGGAGGTCCACGCCGAAAACCTGGAGCTCCGCCGCCGCGTCATTCGCCTGGAGGGAGAGGTCGCCGCGCTCGGCGAGGTGCGCATGGAGAACGAGCGACTCCGGCAGACGCTGGGTTTCGTCGAATCGGCGCCCGCGCCTCTGTTGCCCGCCCGGGTGGTCGGCGAAGGGGTGAGCCACAACCTGATCGCGCTCAAAATCGACAAGGGTTTGGCGGACGGCCTCAAGCCTAACATGGCCGTGCTCTCGCATCAGGGCGTGGTCGGCCGCGTCCAGTCGGTGGCGCACACCAGCGCCAGTGTGGTCCTGGTGGCCGACGAGAGCGCCTCGGTGCCCATCCGCGTTCAGCGTTCGCGCGCCCGGGGAACGGTTGTCGGGCGTGGTCCGGGAGAGGACTTCGCGCTGATTCGAATGCAACGGACCGACGACATCAAAGAAGGCGACCTGCTCGTCACCTCGGGCACGGACGGCATCTTCCCCAAGGGCCTGCCCGTTGGCCGCGTGGCCAGTGTCGAGCGCCCGCACCACGGCATGTTCCTCAGCGCCCGCGTCACCCCCGCCGTCGACCTGTCCTGCCCCGACTCGCTGCACGAAGAGCTCTTCGTCGTCACCTCCCTGCCCGGCAGCGACGAGTCGCAGGAGGCCAACCTCGTCCAGGAGCCCCGGCCGTGAGCGACCGCCCCTCGAAACAGCGCGCGATGGCGCGGCGCGTGATTTGGCCCCCGATGCGATGAAGCCCTTCCTTTTGACAGCCATCGCCTTTGTGGCCCTCCCCGCGTTGAGCGGGCTGCTCCCCGAGCTCAACCTGACGACGGCGCGCCTCGACCTGCACCTGCCGCTCATCGTGTTTCTGGCGCTGACCGGGACGGGGATCGAGGGGGCGTTTGGCGCTTTCGCCATCGGCTACCTCGTCGATGTTCACTCTGGGCACCCGATGGGCCTGTTTCTGAGCGCCTCGATGTTCACCTACGTGCTCGCCCGCCTCTTCGCGCCCGTCGTCGAGCCGCGTTCGCGCTGGAGCTTCGCCGTCCTGGCCCTGCTTTTCGACCTCGCCTACGGCTTCTTCACCCTGGCACTGGCCGCCATGAGCCCCCTGACCGCGAGTGGCAGCGCAAGTTCGGTGCTTTTGACCGCGCCTCTGACAGCGCTCGCCGCCTGGCTCCTCTGGCCGCTCCTCGCCCTCATCGAGCGACGCAAAAAACGCGGGGAACGCGGCGCCCTGACGCTGCGTTGAGCCAATTTCGCTCGGCCTTGCGGATGGTCGCGCGCCGGCGCCTTCTCCCTTGAACCTCTGAGCCTTGGACAATTGGCAGGGATCGCCCCGTCGGTCCCGGTGTGCGTGTGAGCCGCGATGTCGATCACTGTGGGCAGGCCCGCGGGCGTGCAAAAAATTCAGGCGCGATTCGTCGTCGCCGGGCTCGTCGCCTCGCTCTTCTTCCTCGTGCTCGCCGTCCGCATGTTCGTTCTGCAGATCTCGCGGGGCGAAGAATTTCAGGAAAAGAGCGTCAACAATTTCGTCAAGGAGTCGCGCCTGCCCGCCGACCGGGGAATGATCCTCGACGCGCGGCGACGAATCCTGGTGGACAACCGCCCCAGCTACAACGTCACGCTCACGCCGGCGTTCTGTCAGCCCAGCGGCGCGCCCAAGGGTTACTGCCTGGAGGAAGTCCTGCCGAAGCTGGCCGCCTACCTCTCGCTCACCGAGGACGAGGTGAAGCGGGCCAAGCGCCAATACCGAAAGGCGCGCGGGCTCAGGCGCTTCCGCGAGTTCACCGTCAAAATCGACGTCGATCAGGACGCCCTCGACCGACTGGAAGCCAACCGCATGGATCTGGCCGGAGTCGACGTTCAGATCGCGCCCCACCGCAACTACCGTCACGGAACGCTGGCCGCCCACGCGCTCGGCTACATGAACGAGATCAGCGGCGAGGAGCTGGCCGAGAGAGAGAAGAAAGGCGAGAGCGGCTACCAAATCGGCGACTACGTGGGGCGGCGCGGCATCGAACAGCTCTTTGAACGGGAGCTGCGCGGAGTGGACGGCGCGCAAAAGCAGGTGGTCGACGTGAAGGGACGGCGGTTGCCCGGCGCCGATCACTGGCTGGGAGGAACCGATCGCGTCACGCCCGCCGTCTCGGGACACAACCTCGTCCTCTCGATCGATCTCGACCTGCAGCGCGCGGCCGAGGAGGCGTTCGCCGAGCAGACAGCCGGGGCCATCGTCGCCGTGGAGGTGCAGACCGGCTTCATCCTCGCCGTGGTCAGCAAGCCCGCCTACGACCCCAACGAGCTGACCGGCCGCATCACGCGCGCGCGCCTGCGCGAAATCAGCGAAGACCCGCTCAAGCAGCTCCTCTTCCGCCCGGCCCAGGCGCACTACCCGCCCGGATCGACCTGGAAGATCATCACCGCCCTGGCCGCGCTCGAAACCGATGTCGTGACGGCCAACACCAAGTTCGCCTGCAACGGCGGCTACACCCTCGGCAGACGGCGCTGGCGCTGCTGGCGCGCGGCGGGACACGGCAACGTCGACCTGCGCGACTCGCTCAAGCACAGCTGCGACACCTACTACTACGCGGTGAGCGATCGCATGGGCGTCGACCCCATCGCCGACATGGCGCGGCGCTTCGGCTTTGGCGAGCGGACCGGGCTTGGGCTCTCCCCCGAGGTGCCGGGCATCGTGCCGGATGTCGCCTACTACAACCGCGTCCTCAAAGAGGGTTACCAGCGCGGCCTGGCCCTCAACGCCTCCATCGGCCAGGGCGACGTGAACGTGACGCCGCTGCAGCTGGCCATGGCCTACGCGGCGCTGGCCAACGGCGGCACCCTGCACAAGCCCCAGATCGTGCGGCGCATCGAAAAGGCCGACGGCGAACTGGTGCGCGCGCTGGAGCCCATCACCGTGCGCGAACTCAACCTGCCCAAAGAGGATGTCGACGAGGTCCTGGGCGGCATCTGGGCGGTGGTCAACGAGGCGGGCGGCACTGCCTATGGGCGACGGCTGCGCGATGTCGAAGTGCTGGGCAAGACGGGAACGGCGCAGGTCGTGGCCATCGGCGCCACGCGGCTCAAGGCCAAGGACATGGAGTTTTTCACCCGCGATCACGCCTGGTTCGCGGCGGTCGGCCCGGCAGAGGAACCCGAAATCGCACTCGTCGTCCTCAGCGAACACGGCGGCGGCGGCGGCGCGGTGGCAGGTCCAGTGGCGATGAAGATCATGCGCGAATACTTCCGCCTGAAGTCAGAGCGCGCCTCGCAGGCGTCCATCTCGACGACCACGCCCTGACTCGCTCCGAGCCGCCCTCTCGGTCGCATCCCCCACCGACGAAATCCGCGGCGCCACGCGCTTCTCCCCTGGGCCCGGATTCGCGGCGCGCCCACCGAAGAGCGCCTTCCCACCCGCCTCGTCCAGCGCTCACTTCTTCCAGAGCAGCCGCCACGGACGCGCCTTGAGGTCGGTGATCATCTCGCGCAGGTCCTTGTAGAGGGCGTCGTCCTTGACGAGCGCGCCCAGCGTTCCCTTGCCGGAGCTCACCTGGTCGAGCAGCCCCTCGGCGCGATCGACAAACGCGTTGAGCTTCCTGCCGACCGCCTCCGCCTCCCGCAGCGCCTGTGTGAGCGACGCCATGTCCTCCGGCGTGATCGAGCCCGTCAGTCGCGCCACGTCGTCGAGCGCCCGCTCCGCCTTGGCCGTCACCTCTGGCAGCTCCTCCCGCAACGCCTTGGCCATCACCGCCATGTCGGCAATCGCCACATTGAGCTCGCTCTTGGGCGCGACCATCTTCGAAGCGCGCGCCGTCAAGGTCTCCAGCGACTTCGACACGCGCCCCAGGCTGGCCAGCGTCGCCTCAATCGAAGGCCCCTGCTCATCGAGAAACTTCCGCAAATGCGAGGCCACCAGCCGAATCTCGCCGAGCAGCGTCCGCACCGAGTCGCCGTCAATCTCGCCGAGCAGCGCCTGCGCCGTGTCGATCATGGCGATCAGCTTGGGCATCAACTGGTCGAGTCGCGGCGGCCGCGCGCGCAACGTCGCCCCGGCCACGAGCGGCGGCGCCGACGGATTGCCCGCCGACAGCTCCAGATAGGGCTCTCCCAAAGGTCCCTGCGTTGCGAACTCGACCTTCACGCCCTCGCGCATCTTGGCGAAGACCTCGCGCTCGATCTCCAGCGCCATGCGCACGGCCAAAGGCCGCCCCTCCTCGTCGAGCCTGTCCGGATGCAGTTCGACATCGATCACCCGCCCGATGCGCACCCCCGCCATCCTCACCGGCGCGCCGCGCGGAATACCGCCCGAATGCGGCAGGTCGACCGCGATCCCCACGCCCTGAGCCGAGAGCTCGCCCATGAGAAACAGCAGCCCCACGATCCCGAGCGCGGCGACCGCGAGCAGGACGCCCACCTTGATTTCCAGACCGCGTTCTTCAGACATGGCGGCGCCTTCTAGTCCTTCGCCTCTCCCCGTCCTGTTTTTTGTTGAATCCTCAACATCCCGCCGCCCCGGGCCTCAGCCAAAGAAGGCCCGCGCCAGCCACACGGCCATCAGCATCCCGGTCAGGTCAGCGCACAGGCAGCAGGGCACGGTGTGACGCGTGGCGCGGACGCCGACGGCGCCGAAGTAGACGGCCAGCACATAGAAGGTCGTCTCGGTCGAGCCGCTCATGATCGACACCATGTAGCCAACGAGCGAGTCCGGCCCAAAGGCGCGCATGGTCTCGGTCATCACGGCCAGGGCGCCGCTGCCAGAGAGCGGGCGAATGATGGCCATGGGCAACACCTCTGCGGGCATCCCAATCAGGCCTGTGACGGGCGCGAGCAGTCCCGTGAGCGCGTCCATGGCTCCCGAGGCGCGGAACATCCCAATCGAGACGAGAATCGCGATCAGGAAGGGAATGATGCTGATGGCGATCTGAAACGCCTCCTTCGCCCCGGCGATGAACGCCTCGTAGACGCGGACCTGGCGCACAAAGCCGAGCGTCACGATGCCCAGCATCAAGAGCGGCAAAAGCCATCCGGAGAGCAGTTCACGCGCCACTGCCAGCGCGCCCCCTTCGCCGCCCCCCATCGCCCGGGCCACAAACACCGCGATCACCGCCCAGACAGCGATCATCACCGCCAGTCGCGGCACGCTGCCCTTGGCCGCCGCCGAAGCGATGGCCTCCGCCTGATCGAGCCCGGCGATTTTCTTTTCCGCCGCCGCCTCGCCCCGGTCCGACTCGTCCCCGGCCTCTTCCTTTTTGTCCGCCGCCGTTGCCTCGGCCTGCCCGCCTGCCACAGCCGCCCCGCCATCCGCCCCCTGCGTCACCAGCGCCCGCTCGACACTGAAGACCTTGAGCCGCGCGAAGAACTTACAGGCGACAATGGCGACCAATGTCCCACACGCCGTGGCGATCAGCGTCGGCGCCACAATCCCGGCAGCGTCCCGCGACCCGAGCGCCGCGCGCATGGCCACCGCCCCCAGCGGCAACACCGCCACCCCCGACGTGTTGATGGCGAGAAAAAGCGCCATCGCGTTCGTCGTCACGCCCCGATGCTGATTGAGCTTGTTGAGCTCGACCATGGCCTTGAGCCCAAACGGCGTGGCCGCGTTTCCCAGCCCGAGCATGTTGGCCGACAGATTGAGGATCATCGCGCCCATGGCCGGATGGTCTGCGGGCACATCGGGAAAAAGCCGCCGCATCACAGGCGCCAGCGCCCGGGCGAGCGACCGCATCAGCCCCGCCTCCTGCAACACGCGCATAAACCCGAGCCACAGCCCCATCTGCCCGACGAGCGCCAACGAGAGTTCGACCGCCGACTTGGCCGAGGCCATCGACGCCTCGCTCACCGCCGCCATGGTCCCATTGATCGCGCCCATCAACACGGCGCCCGACACCAGAAAAAAGAAAAACCAGTTCAGCAACGAAAGACCCCACAAACCCTGCGCTTTCATGCGCGACAATGATTGAAAGACTCTTTTTACTTAAAACGCGCCGCCCATAACGCGTTCCCGAATTATTTTTCGCGTCCCAACGCGTATCTTTAAAACTTTAAAACACGCTTTTTTAATTTTGTTTTTCGCGCGCCAGCGCCAGGCGATTCAAAAACGCGCATTCAACCGGGCGCGGCGTCCAAAAGCGCGCTTTGTCGCGCCATTAAAATTAAAAACGCGGGTTTTTATAAGCGCCGAACACTGAAGCATAACAAGCAAAACGTGGATTTCATGAGTCCCGCGCGCCGACGCGTAAAAATCAATAAAAACAATTATCCGCGAACAGGGCCCAGGGATTTGATGATTTCATAATCCTCGTCCGGGGCGAGTTTGAGGTGTTTGGCCATCATTTTGAGCAATTTTTGTTCGGATTCGTCGATTTGTCCGTCGGCGAGGGCGGCGGCGGCCAGCGCGCGGAAGAGCATTCTCGCCTCGTCGATGCTCTTGGGCTGAATCGAGGAGATGTCGTCCATGGGCGCGGCGAGGAAGGCCTTGAGCAGCATGGGTTCCAGCTCCCAGCGCTCCATGCACATGGCGAGCAATTTGCGCTCTTTGTCGGAGACGTTGCCGTCGGCGCGCACCACGGCCACCATCATGGCGATGGCGCGGCGGCGATCCCATTGGTCGGCGATGACGCCGATGCGGTCGGCCAGTCGGGTGATCGTCTGCTTGGTCGCCTTGCTGCGGGCCTGGAAGGTTTCGGGCGAGACGAGTTCGACGAGCGACCAGTCTTCGCTGAGCTGTTTGCCGCAGGCGGCGCATTTGCATTCGCCATTGGCGGAGACCTCGGTGCCGCACGAGGCGCAGCGACCTGTGGAGAGGCCGACTTTGCTCAGGGTGCTGCCGCCGTTTTTGCGCGCCAGCTGCATCAATTGGGTGTGGGTGACGTCGAAGGCGTTGCGGCCCGAGGGATCGCGGCGCAGCTGCTGCCAGCGGACGCTGAACCAGGCGCGCTCGAAATCGATGTCGGCGATGACCTGGACGAGGTCGACGCGCCCGCCGAGGACGCGGCCAATGGAGAGACCGGCGTCTTCGGAGGAAAACTGCGCCAGCGCTTGGGGTTGGGCGAAGCGGGCAAAGGCATACATCTGGTTTTGCGCCAGGGCGTCGAGGCGGGACCAGAAGACGAGTTGGGCGCGGTCTTCGAGCACGCGGCGGTTGATGGCCGGGTCGAGGGCCATGAGGCGGGCAAAGCCGTCGATCGAGTCGTCGTTGGGGATGCGGAAGTTGGTCGCCTCGATGATCTGCGAGAGCACCCAGTCGCTGCCGCCGGAGTTGAGGATGGCGCCGCACTGGCAGGTGGTCGTCCCGCTCTGGGGCAGGGGCACGGCGCACAGCGGGCAGCGCTCTTCTTTGAAGGAGCTCTTGCGATCGCCGTCGCACAGGGGGCGGCGGAGGAAGGTCCAGGTTTCGGCGCATTCGCGGATGGGCGCGCGGTCGAGCAGCTGGCGCAGTTTGTCGGGCGCGGTGCTCATGGCCACGTCCACGGCCCTGAGGCGGCTGACGATGGTGATGTGGATGGCGTCGAAGTCGTCGCCGAGCTCAACCCCAACGATGGCGCTCTTTTGGACGCTGACATCGCGGCTGACGATGCGGCGCTGGTGGATGGCGTCGATGGAGAGCTGGGTCGCGAGGTTTTTCCACAGGCCGTCGGTCAGGCGCGGGCGCAGGGGTGCCAGGTTGCCGCTGGAGCGGGCGGTCTGCAGCTTGACGAAGAGCGTCTCGGCCATCTTGCCGAACGCCTCGGGGTTAAAGGCGGGATCGCGTTCGCAGAGGGAGGCGAGGTTGGCGCGCAGCTTGTCGATGGGCTGGCCTTTGCCGCCGTAGATTTTCTGGTCGAGCGCGTCGAGCGCCTTGATGGTCGCGGCCTTGTTCTTGGCCTCCAGCTGTTTGAGGCCCGAGGAGTTGCGGATGAAGTAGGCGATGGCGGCCGCGCCACCGGTGAGCACGACGGCGCCAAGGGAGCCGAGAAGGGTCAGGACAGGGTCGGCCGGCGCGAAGCCGAAGAGGGGGGAGGCGCTGGCGTGGGCCGCGGCGCGGGCCAGGTCGATCGGCAGGAGGAGGAAACAGGCGACCGTCAGCGAAAGGGGGAGGAGGCGGTTCATCGCGCGAGTCCTGAGAGCGGGTGGGCGGACAAAAAGGGGGGCGTCTTTAAGGCGGGGCCGGGGCGTGAACAAGAGGCGGCGCGGGCGCTGTTTTCAGAGGGGGGACGCGGGTTTTTCCACAGCTGGCTCGACGTGAATCATGATGTCGACGAGCTCGGGGAACCGTTCGCGAAGGCGGGCGCGCACCACATGGGCCAGGCGGTGTCCTTCGCGGACCGTGAGATCGCCGTCGACGTGAAGGTGCAGATCCATGGCCACCGAGTCGCGTCCGAGCAGGCGCGTGCGCACGCGGTGGGTGAAGCGGACGCCGGGCAGCGAGAGAACAAAGGCGACGAGTTCTGCGTGGCGGTCTTCGGAGAGGCCTTCGTCGGTCAGTGTCGCGAGGGCGGGCCAGGCGACTTTCCAGGCGGCGTAGAGGATGAGCGAGGCGACGACGATGGCCCCGACCGGGTCGAGGAAGGCGTAGCGCGGGCCAAAGAGGAGGCTCGCGGCGACGGCGATAGCGGCGGGGATGGAGCTGAAGGCGTCTGAGCGGTGGTGCCAGGCGTTGGCGATCACGGCCGAGGAGTGGACGCGGCGACCGACGCGCGCGGTCCAGCGGTAGAGCCATTCCTTGACGGCGATGGAAGCGAGGGCGGCGACAAGGGCGATCCAGCTCGGCGGTTCGATGGCGGCGCCGTCGATGAAATCGCGCAGTTCGCGGATGCCGTGCGCTGCCAGGCTCGCGGCGACAGAGGCCAGGACGAGGCCGATGAAGAGGGTGATGACCGACTCGATCTTGGCGTAGCCGTGCGGGTGCTTTTTGTCGGCCGGTCGCAGCCAGAAGCGAGCGCCGATGAGGACAGCCGCGTCTGTCGCCAGGTCGGAAAGGCTGTGGACGCCGTCGGCGATGAGCGCCTGGCTGTTTCCCCAGAGGCCCGCGGCGATTTTGATCGCTCCCTGCGCCGCGTTGATCAGCGCCCCGCCCACAGTGACGCGGCGAATTTCGTGGCGAAGCGTGGCGGCATGGGCGGCATCAGTCGGCGCGCTGGTCATCCCTCTCCTCCCGGGGCCAGGACCGTCGACCGCAGGCGTCCGCGCCGCGTCGCGAGGAGACTCAACCTGTCGGCCGCCCTGACGCCCCTGCCCCCTCTTCCGCCGACGCGACTTCGATCTGCAGTGTCGTGTGGGCGAGGTGGAAGCGCTCGTCGAGCACGGCGCGCGCGTCGGTGAGGACGCGCTGAGAGTCGGCGAGCGTCGCGTCGCCAGAGAGCACAACGTGGGCCGAAAGCGCGTGCCTATTCTGGGCGATGGTCCAGATGTGCAGGTCGTGGACACCGCGCACGCCGTCGATTTGCAGCAGCGCGGCGACGACTTCTTCGAAGGGCGCGTGCGCCGGAGCGCCTTCGAGCAGGATGTGGATGGCCTGCCTGAGGAGCCTGAACGCGCCAAAGGCGATGAGCGCGGCGATGGCGATCGATATGACGGGATCGAGTAGGGGCCAGCCCGTCCACCAGGTCACGGCGGCGGCCACGATGACGCCCACCGAGGAGAGCGTGTCGCCGAGGACATGGAGGAAGGCGCCGCGGACGTTGAGGCTCTGCGACTTGTGCAGGAGCGCCACGCCGCCGAGGTTGACGACGAATCCCGCCACGGCGACGCCCATCATCACGCCAGCGCGGATCGGCTCGGGCGACCGCAGGCGCTCGATGGCCTCCCAGGCGATGACGGCGGACAGCGCGATCAGGGTCAGGGCGTTGACGAAGGCGGAGAGGATTTCGAAGCGGAAAAAGCCGTAGGTGCGCCGCGTGTCCGAGGGACGGGAGGCGAACTTGAGCGCCAGGAAGGCGAGGAAGAGCGCCGCCGCGTCGGTCAGCATGTGGCCAGCGTCCGAGAGCAGGGCCAACGAGCCAGAGACAAGGCCGCCGACAAACTCGGTCACCATCATCGAGCTGGTGAGCAGGAGCGCGCCGAGTAGCCGCCCGCGATCGTTCGGATCGACATGAACGTGACCGCCGGGGCCGTGGTCGTGATCACAGGCGTCGTGCGCGTGTTCGTGCCCGTGCTCCGCCGCGCCGTGGGCGCATCCATGATCGCGACAGCTGTCTTCGGGCCGCTTGGAGGCGCGCTTGTCCGCGATGGGACCGACCGGGCAGTGGCAGCCGTGGGCCTCGAAATCAAAGGGTGTTTGACCGAGCGCCATCTCGCCTCGCTTCATCATCGTCGCGTTTCTCCCGGATTGGCCGTGAACCGTTGGCGCCCCTCTGAAAAACGATGGCCGCGCCGCGTTTCTGCCGTCGAAAAAGATGCCCCCCTAGGGTTTGCTGTTAGTCGTGTCAACAACCCATCGGAGACAGCGGCGGCAGGGAGGATCGGAGAGAAATCGACCGCTCAGCGCTTCCAGGGGACCTTCTCGGGCGGACAGGTCGGCAGGCTGGGGCGATCCTCGGGTTTTTCCGGGCAGGTGAAGCGCTGCTGCGGCTTTTTCGCGCCGCCGGATTGCGTCTGGGCTTTTTGCGCGGCCTGGGAGGCCTGGGCCTGTTGGGCCAGCGCGGCCTGATACTCGAAGAGCGCCTGGCATTCCTTGAGCGCGTCATCGTTCTGTCGCTTGCCCTGGCGCATCTCCTCCATGGCGCGATGGCAGCCCTCGATTTCGCGGCCGAGGATCGCGGGCTTGTTCGCCAGTTCCAGCGCCTTGGGCGAAGAGATGGCGCAGACCTGAATCACGGCGGCCACCTCGGGGAACCGCTCGCCAAAAGCGTCCTTGGCCTTGTCGCAGGCCTCCTTGACCGGCTCCTCGCCCTTGCCAAGCGCCACGCGGACAGCGGCGATCTCGCGCCAGAGAACGTCCTTGTCCTCGGTGTCCTCGCCTTCGGGAAGCGTGAGCAAAAGCTGCTCGGCGACACTTAAGTCCCCGATGCCCGCAGCGAGATGGGCCGCCTCCCTCACCTCCTGCGCCGCGCCTTCGCTCGTGGTCAGCGCCTGCGAGAGCCTCTCCCGCGCCGCCTCCACCTTGCCCTCGTCCAGATCGATGCGCCCAAGGGCGATGTGCATCAGCGCGCGCGGCGTCACCTCGATCGACTTGGTGAACGCCTCACGGGCCGCCGTGCGATTGCCGAGCCTGAGCTCCAGCTCGGCGACCGCCTCCCAGTAGAAGGGGTCCTTGGCGTCGCGCAGGGCAGCCTCGCGAAAGGCGTCCCGCGCTTTGTCCATGCGTCCGGCGCGCAGCTCAGCGTCGGCCAGCGCGGCATAGAGCTCGACCGACGGCTCGACGGCGATCGCCTTCTCGAAGAGCGCCGCCGCCTTGGCCATGGCCTCGCGCTTGACCTCCAGTTCGCCCATGGTCCGGTAATCCTTGGCCTTCTGCGCCGCCGCCTTCTCCAGATCGGCCGCTTTGCTCAGCCTTTCGAGCGCCTCGTCGACGCGCTGCAGCGGCACCAGCGCCTCCGCCTCCAGCCGATAGGCGTCCGCTTCCTCGGGTTTGAGCGCCTGCGCCTGGCGATAGACCTCGATGGCTTCGCCAAAACGCCCGCCTCGCTGCAACGCCTGCCCCAGCCGCATCACGCTCAGGCGTTTGCCCGGTTCAATTTTGACGGCCTCACCAAAGGCGTCGACAGCGGCGGTGAACTGCATGGTCGCCATGTTCACGTCGCCCAGGGCGTGCCAGGCGCGCGCGCTCTTCTCCATCAGGATGACCGACCGAAAGTGCTCCGCAGCTTTGGCGAAGTTGCCGTTGAGGAACTCCTGCTGTCCCGCGAAGTAGAGCGACTCGGCGTCATTGGGGTCGGCGGGGATCTCGCCAGCGTCCGAAGCGTCTGCGGGCTTGGGCGCGACCAGCGGCACCGGGGCGTTGTCGTCCGTCGCGGGCGTCTTTTCCTGGCAGGCGCCGAGGGCGAGGCTCAGCGAGAGACCGGCAAAAAGGCGTTTGAGCGCCCAGGGGTATTCAAAAGAGGTCATGGCGATTTCCTTCGCGAGGGTGAGGGCGCGGCCAATCAATCAAAAAAGAATGAGGACGCCGAAATTGATGGAGAAACCAAACAGGACATTGCTGCCGCCTGAAATCCGCAATTCGTCAAAATTGAAGCTGGTCTCGAAATTAAATCCCAGCTGATTGAACGGAACCCAGGCCACGCCAAGAATACCACTGAGGCTCAGGGTTATTTCCCGCGATTCGGCCTCCACCAGGTCCGAGAGAATGCCAAGGCCAATGGCTGCGCCGATATAAGGCCGCACGCTGTATTGATGCAGCGGATTGTATTTGAGGCCGATTTTGACTGGGACGAGTGAAAACGAGCCTTTGTTTTTTTCGTGCGCCTCGCCCGCGGAATTGCCGTCCTCGCTTTCATTGGCAGAAGCGCTTTCATCCGTCGCCGCGTCGTCGCTGTTTTCCGCGTTGCCAATGGCCAGACCCACTTCGAGAAAGGCCAAAAGATAGGGGCGCAGGTAGTAGTCGACCTCCAAATCAAAGCGCAGCGTGAAGGCCGAGAAATCAAAACCATCGAGCGCGGCCAGCGTGTTTCCCAGCTTGACGTTGAGGTGGAGGAAGGGCGCGTCGAGGGGCTGGAGAAAGAAGTCAAAGGCGCTCGGGCGCTCGGTGCCGAGGGCGTCGCCAAGGGCGTTGGCCAGCTCTTCGGCGGCAAAGGTCACTTCGCGCGGTTCGTCGAGGCGGGTGCGCAGGCGCAGGCGCTGCGGTTCGGGCGAGAAGAGCAACGCAGGCGCTTGCGAGGCAGGCGCGGGGGGGGCCGACTCGTTCGAGGGCGTCTGATCCGTCCGGGCCGTCGGTGTCGGCGTCGGTATCAGCTTTGGTGTCGATGTCGGTATTGGCGCCGTCTGCGTCGCGTCGCCAGCCTCTGTGAAGGTCGCGCTGGCCACCAGTCCGTCGTCTTTGTCCGGATCGAGGCGAACCAGCAGCCGATGCCGCGCCTCCCCGTGTGGACAGGCCTTGAGCGGCTCTCCGGCGATCTTGCTCCAGCGCCCGTGCGCGTCGTCGACGCAAACCGCCTCCCTCCTGGAGAGCGTCAACGCCATCATCGCGGCCAGGCGTTCGGCTTCGGCCAGGAGCTCCCCGCGCGGCGAAGCAGGCTCTTCCAGGGCGATGGCACACGGCCGCACAGCGAGACAGGGGCGCTTGAGTGGCAGCAAGTCGAGCAGCGCGTCTTGATCCTGAACCGCGCAGATCTCGGACTTGGCCAGCTCGTGCTCCTGCAGCAACGCGCCTTCGGCAGCCGCCCTTTGCTCCACGCCGTCGCCGGTCTTCTCGTCCGCCGCCGCCACGACTGGGACAAACAGCGCGACCAGCAGCGCGGCCAAACAAAGCGGCCACAGAGGCGCGGGCCATCCGAGGAACGGCCCGGGAGCAACCCCAGACAAGGGCGGAACTCGCCGCCAGAGAGCGACACAGCGGCGCGGGCTGGGAAGCGGCAGTCTCTCATTCATCGCGACAACAAAGACCGCCTTTCCCCAGCTCTGGCTCGCCTCCCCACGCGGACAGGCCTCAGACTCCGGCGCTCTCCTCAGAAGCCCCGGCACTGGCCGCCGTTTCGGCATCCGACGCGCCTTCAGGCGCCACCGACGCCTCGGCACACGCGCCCGCCGCGTCATCGGACACCTGCCCTGCCACCTGTTCCGCGCCCTCCGACTTCTCTGCCCTGTCCTCGCCCGCGTCCGTCGAAATGGCCTTGACCGCCGACTCAACCGCGGCCTCGACCGTCTGCGCCACCGCGTCCACCGCCGATTTGACCGCGTCCAGCGCCTCCTGCGGATCGCGCTCGCTTAATGCCGCCGCCAGCGCCTCAAACGGCTTGAAGGACAGCGTCTTGCCCCCGCTCTTGCGCTCCGGCTCGCGGCGTTCGCGACGGTTGCCTGCGGCAGCGTTCCCAGAGGCGTGGCGTTCCTTTTCCTTTGGCTGCCCATGCGTCTCCAGCGCGCCCTTGGCCTCGGTCAGTGGCTTGGCTGGAGCGTTCTCCGCGGCGTGGCCTTTGTCAGCGACAACCTGATTCGCCTTTTCCACCGTGTCCTCTTTGACCTTGGACTCGCCACCGCCCGACACGTTCGCGCTCGCTTGCGCCGCGGCCCGCTCCTTCTCCGCCTTGCGCTCCAACGCGCGGCGCTTGCGGCGCTCAAACGGCACCTTGGCGTGCACCGTCGGCGAAGGTCCCTTGAAGTAATGGCGCCCGTGCTTCTTCTGGTAGTCGGTCCACCCTTCGTTGTCGGCCGGGTCGCGCTGATAAATCTCCATCAGTTCGCCCACCTTGCTGTCCATGTCGTCGAGGTGGTGGACGAGGATGGCTTCCAGCGTCTGGGGCAGGCGCGGGCTGCCAAACTCATAGGCGCCATGGTGCGACAGGATGATGTGGACGAGGTGCGTCTCCAAATCCTTCGGAAAGTCGGGGATGGCGGCGCAGCGCTCGTGAATCATCTGCGCGCCGATCACCAGGTGCCCGAGCAGCCGTCCCTCGTCGGTGTATTCGGGCTGCCGCGAGACAGTCAGCTCACGCAGCTTGCCGATGTCGTGGAGCATGGCGCCCATCAACAGGAGATCGCCGTCAGCCATCGGGTAATGCTCGGCGAGGCGCGCGGCGAGGCGCATGACCGAAAGCGTGTGGTTGGCGAGTCCACCCGGCAGGCAGTGATGAATGCTGCGGGCCGCGGACGCCTGACGCATCGCCTCCATGAGCGCCTTGTCGTCGAGAAAGCTCTGCGCCAGCGCTTTGAGGTGCGGGTCCTGAACGCGTTCAACGAGCTCGACAATCTGAGCGATGGCCCTGTCGCCAGGCGCGCACTTGGGCGGCGCGACAAAATCAGCGGCATCAATCTCCGAGCGATCGACCTTCTCAATCGAGGTCACCGTCAGCTGCTGTCGACCCTGAAAGAGGACCACCGTCCCCTCGACGCGAACAAAATCCTCGCGCTCAAACCGATCGGCCATGGCCACCGCGTTTTCCCAGATGCGCGCGTCGAGATCGCCCGTCTTGTCGCGCAACATCATGGCCACAAAGGGCCGGACCTTGTTGGTGATGAGTGTCTTGCGCGTCACGAGAAACACGCTGCTCACGGTGTCGTTCTCGTGGATGTCTTTGACGAACGTCTTTTTCATGGTGTCTCCAGGGAAGAGAGAGGGAAGCGTCGGTCCCCCGGACGCTCCCCGAAAAAAAGCGGCGCACCCTACTCCTGAAACCAAGGACTGCAAGGCAAAGCATTCTTTTCTCCTTTATTGTTTGGATTATTACAAAACCCCTTCCTGATTGCTTTTGTGCACGGCAATTCAAGGCCGCTTCAGCGCGGGGCAATTTAATTTTATTTTGATATTGATTTGAATCTGGATTTGCTCGGTTTAATTTATTGAGTTTTCTTGAAACTCCGAATTTCTGTTCATTGTTTGAAAACGTTTTCTTGAAATTACGCTTCACCGCCCGGAAAGCGCGGACCGCGAGTGCGTCCGGCCCACCAATAGTGCCCTCAATTCACGAGGGGGAAAAACCCATGTTTTTTCCCCCTCGCGGCTCCCCTTTTTCCTTCCCCGCCCCTCAGACGAGCGGTATTTGCTCGATTTTATTTTTAGCGTTTGCGCGTTAGCTCGGATTCGGGGCGGGACAAAAGGCCGCCGTC
>JAFVYB010000040.1 GCA_017500825.1 Myxococcaceae bacterium
GGGGGGGAGCAAGAAACAAGTGAGTCGTCATGATTGCGGATGTGGTGTGTTTAATTTTGAAAACCACGCTCGCGCGAACAGGTGGGTCATAAAAACAAATGGCGCGATCAATAAGAGGCGCGTCGAAATGTCGGATAAAAAACAGAAGAAAGGAAAATCCTTCAGTCGGTGTGTCTTTTACTTGGAGCGGACACAGGCCTTCCCTATGCTGCCGCGCCGTTTTTCGTCCGGGTCATCTCTGGCGCGGTCGGAATTCGTCGATGAACAGCATTGATTCACCCCCCACTCATTTCAATGGAGACACCATGCGCAAGGCTCTCGGAATGATCTTCGCGGGCGGCCAGGTCGCGGACCTTTCGGTCTTCACGGCTCGGCGTCCTAAATCGGCGGTCGTCTTTGGCGGCACCTACCGCATCGTCGACTTTGCCCTCACCAATATGGCGCGCGCGGGCATCGACCTCGTCGGCATCCTCACCCAATTCCGCCCGGCGTCGCTGATGGACCACGTCGGTTCCGGCGTCTTTTGGGACCTCTTCGGGATGAGCCGTGGCGTGCGCTTTTTGCCGCCCACGTTTGGCGGCGTGGGTCAGGAGCAGTATCGCGGGCCGGCTGACGCGCTCTTTCAGAACCTCGAATTTATCGAGCGCTCCAAGGCCACGGATGTCATCGCCGTTTCGGGCGACCACGTTTATTCGATGGATTATCGGCGCCTGTTCGACTTCCACGTCGAGCGCGACGCGGACCTGACGATGGCGTTTTGCGAGGTGGACAAAGACCCGTCGCGGTTTGGCATCGGCGAGATCAATGCGGCTGGGCAGATTCTCGGGTTTACGGAGAAGCCGAAGTTCCCGCGGTCGCGCTTTGCCTCGATGTCGGTCTACGTCTTTAAGCGCGAGGTGCTCGTCGAGGAGTTGCGGCGCGCCATTGAGAGTCGCGAGGACGGCGACGGGGCGCCCACCTTCCAGATTCACGAGATCCTGCATCGCATGATGGGGCGTCGTCGCGCCTACGGTTACATTCATCGCGGCACATGGGACTACATGGGCACGCTCGACGAATACGTCGAGAGCCATCGCAAGCTGCTCGGCGACAAGCCAGTCCTGCCTGTCTCGGCGTGGCAGGTGCGCACCAATCCGATGGGGCGTTACACGTTCCCGCCGTCGCCAGCGCATTTCGCGCCCGGCAGCGTGGTCTGCGACTCGCTCGTGGCCCAAGGCTGCGTCATCGAGGGCGAGGTCAAGGGCAGCGTGCTCTCGAAGGGCGTGCGCATCGGCAAGGGCGCGGTGGTCGAGAATTCGATTCTGCACGACGGCGTGGTCGTTGAGCCGAACGCGCGCCTGATCGGCGTGGTCAGCGACAAGTTCGCCCGCTTTGGCCAGGGCTGCTCGATTGGCGAGGGCGAGTGCGTGCCCAGCGAGGAATTGCCGCGTTCGCTCACCTGCGGCGCCACAGTGGTTGGATTCGGCACACACATCCCGGCGGGCCAGGTCATCGGCAAAAACTGCATTGTCCACGCCGACATCTCAGAGAGCGACTTCGCGCGGCTCGGCGGTCCGCTCGCCTCTGGCAAGAGCCTCTTTCCCGCCCCTGAACCTGCCGCGCACAAGGAGGTGCTGCCATGAAAGTGACCTATTTCACCCGCGAATACCCCCCGCACATCTACGGCGGCGCTGGCGTGCACATTGAGAATCTGGCGCGCGAGGTGGCCCGGCGCATGAAGGTCGAGGTGCGCTGCTTTGGCGAACAGAAGAGCGACGACCCGCAACTGACGGTCAAGGGCTACGACGCCTGGCCGCGCATGTGGGAGGGCGGCGACAAGCGCTTCAACAGCACGCTCGGCACCTTCTCCACCGACCTGTCGATGATTCGCGACCACATCGACTCGGACCTCGTCCACACCCACACCTGGTACGCGGCGATGGCCGGTTATTTCGCCAAGGTGCTCTACGACATCCCGTTCGTGGCGACGGTGCACAGCCTGGAGCCGTTGCGGCCGTGGAAGGAGGAGCAGCTCGGGCGTTCCTACCATCTGACCAGCTGGATCGAGCGCGTGGCGCTGGAGAACGCCGACCGCATCGTGGCTGTCTCCAATCAGTCGCGCGGCGAGATCCTCGACAACTTCGACGTCGATCCGAACAAGGTCGTGGTCATTCACAACGGCATCGACCTCGACCTGTGGCGCCATGTGGACACGACCGAGACGCGGCAGGCTTACGACCTCAACGAGCCCTACATCCTCTTCGTCGGGCGCACCTCGCGGCAGAAGGGGCTCGTCCATCTGATCGAGGCGATGAAGTTCGTCGATCCGGGCGTCAAGCTCGTCTGCTGCACCAGCGCGCCGGACACCCCGGAGATCGAGGAGGAAATCGCGCGCGCCGTGGCGGCTGAGCCGCGCTGCGTCTGGATCAACACCATGCTGCGCAAGGACCAATACATTGAGCTCTACAGCCAGTGCACGGTGTTCGCCTGCCCGTCGGTCTACGAGCCGTTCGGCATCATCAATCTGGAGGCCATGGCCTGCGAACGTCCGGTGGTGGCGAGCGCGGTCGGCGGCATTCAGGAAGTGGTGGTGCCCGGCGAGACAGGCTTCCTCGTGCCGCCCGCGGATCCCAAGGCGCTGGCCGAGAGCATCAACAAGGTGCTGCGCGATCCACAGATGGCGCGCCGCATGGGCCTGGCGGGACGCAAGCGCGTCGAAGATCACTTCTCCTGGAGCTCGATCGCCGAGAAGACCGTGACCATGTATCGCGGGCTCCTCGACGAGTGGCAGGCGGCCAAGGCCAAGTGACGCCGTGCGCAAGACGCGCCGAACGCCGCCTGCGCGCTGAGCGCTCATGACAAGACGATTCACCTGTTCGCGCGGTCATTTCTCTCGGAAAGCCCGGGGGAGTGTGGCCGCGCGGCTTTTTTCCGAGTGGAAACGACTCTTCCGCTCACCAGCCGCGACGCGCGGCGAAGGAGACCAAGACATGCAACGACTGACCGCGACGCTCGCCCTCTCTCTGGCGCTCGCCCTGCCCCTCACCGCCTGCCAGAGCGACGGTTCCGCCCAGGCCGCCGACGCCGGCAACAAGGCTCAGGCCACCGCGACCGCCGCCACACCGGCCGAGCCCGAGGAGCGCCCGCTCTACGCCACCATCGAGACCTCCATGGGCACCCTCGTCGCCCGCCTCTTCCCCAACAGCGCGCCCAAGACGGTCGACAACTTTGTCGGCCTGGCCACGGGCAAGAAGGAATGGCGCGACCCGCAGACTGGCCTGACCACGAACCGCCCGCTCTACGACGGGACGATCTTCCACCGCGTGATCCCGCAATTCATGATCCAGGGCGGCGATCCGCTCGGCAATGGCACCGGCGGCCCCGGCTATCAGTTCGAGGACGAGTTTGAGAGCGGCCGCAAGTTTGACCGACCGTGCCTGCTCGCCATGGCCAACGCCGGCCCCAACACC
>JAFVYB010000041.1 GCA_017500825.1 Myxococcaceae bacterium
CGAATCATTCGGGGGAGCCCGTTTGGGGGGTGTTTTGGGAGGAATTTCGTGGAGAATTGAACAATTGCCGGGCATTCAAGCGCGAAAATCAACAATTGCTCCGCGCTGAAGCGGTTTGAGGTTGGCGCGTGCTGAAACGCATTTGTGGACGCGGCGTCCGAGTGGAAACGCGTCTTTTAAAGGTGCGCGTGCTGAAACGCAGAAAACAAAAAAGCGCACAGCGGGAAATAAACTGCCGTGCGCTTCAAGCACAAAAACAAAGGCGTGCGCTGGCGCGCAAAACAATAAGGAGTTTTTTTTAAACTGAATCTCTCCATCGCGAGAGCGCCATGAGGGGAAACGCGAAGGGATAGCTTGGATAATTCATATAAATAATACTTGGATGCCCTGTGCCCACGGTGGAGCGGTCAATCCAGCGTCCGTCGCGTCGCATTTCCTCCACCAAATAGCGCGCGGCAGAGCAGGCCGCCGGATCGCGGGCGCGTCCACCGGCGACGAGGGCGGAGAGGACCCAGGCTGTCTGGGAAGGCGTGCTGACGCCGCGTCCCGCGTAGGCTTCGTCGTCGTAGGCGCGGACGCTTTCGCCAAACCCGCCGTCGGGATTTTGCCGGCTCTCCAGCCAGTCGAGCGCCCGCCGGATGTAGCTCTCGCGGCAGCTTTCCCCGGCTTGGATGAGGCCGACGACGGCCGCGCCTGTGCCGTTGAGGTAGTTGATGCCCCAGCGCGACCACCAGGCGCCGCAGGGTGATTGCGTGGCCTTGAGGTAGGCGATGGCGCGCCGCGCGGGGAGGCTGTTGAAGCGCGTGTGTCCATGAGCGGCGAGCGACTCCAGAATATGGCCGGTGAGGTCAGGGGAGCTCTCGTCGAAGAGGTCGGCCGAGTCGGCCAGGGGACCGGCGGCGCGGGTGAGGAACCAGTTGCCGACGTTGTCTTTGGCAAAGGCGCCCCAGCCGCCGTCGCCGCTCTGCATGGAGAGGAGCCATTGGAGGGCACGCTCGATGGAACTGTCGATGGCGGCGTCGCCGGCAAAGGCCTTGAGCAACATGAGGATTTCGGCCGTGTCGTCGGTGTCGGGCGCGTACCAGAAGTCGTGTCCGTAGCCGAAGCCGCCGGTCTGGCTCTGGTTGTCGACGAGATAGCGGGCGCTCTTTTTGAGCTCGTCCTTGTCAAAGCCGCTGTTCAAAAGCGCGAGGCCGCACAGCGCCGTGTCCCAGTAATGGCCGTCCATCAGGCCGCCGAGGTAGGCGCTTTCGCTCTCGAAGAAGAGGCGTTCGACAAAGGCGAGGGCGCGCTCGATGGCCACCGAAAGCCTGCGATCCGGGTCGCCGCGATGGCGCGCGTAATCGTCGAAGGCGATGGCGGTGAGCATTGTCGAGAGCGTGTAGGCGCCAAAACTACCCTTGGGCTGCTGGCGGTCGAGCATGAAGCGAATGAGCCTGTGATCAGACTCGGTGGGCAGCTCGCGGGGGCGCGATTCGACCTGGCGGCGGACGCGTCCGGCCTCTGAGGCGTCGCACCACAGCTCGGACAGCGTGAATTCGGGGCCAATGAAGCGCCTGAAGCGTTTTTCGCGCAGGTAGGCGATGGCCACCATGTGCGGGCCGACCCACTGGGCGAAGTCGTCGTGGTTGAAGGGGCAGGCCTCGCTGAACACGAAGTAGGGGACGCGCGGCATGAACGACCAGTCGAAGTTGCCGAAGCAGGCCGCCACGATCTTGCTGAAGGTGGAGAGGCTGGCCATGCCGCCCTTGGCGAGGATGAAGGCGCGCGCCCGCGTCAGTGGCTCTGAGTCGGCCGGCACCCCCGCGCCCTTGAGGAAAAAGTAGTTGAGGAAGGTCGCGTTGAGGTCGCCCTCGGGGATGTTGGCGTCCTGGATGGCATACCAGGAGCCGTCTGGCAGCTGGCTCTCGAAGAGGAGCTTTTGGAGGCGCGCGATGTCGAGCTTTGTCTCTTCGCGGCCGAGCAGTCGCAGGAAGAGGTAATACTGGGAGGTGTAGTGCGTCCCCAGATAGGGCGGCATATCCCAGAAGAGGTCGCCGACGCGGCGCTCCATGATGTTTCGCTGCGCGCGCTCGATGGTTTTTTTGACTTCGCTTCGGGTGGGCGGCGGCAGGCTGTGGAATTCAGCGCTCCTGGGCGGCGGCAGTGGGTGAAACAGGGCCGCCAGAGGGGTGAGGTAGCTCTTGAGGTTCATCGGCAATGTCGTTCTTTCCCGGCCCGAGAGAGGCGCGCGCCTTGAGCGAGACGAATCAATAGGGACAACTGACTTTTCGTCACCGAATCGCCCGCCCGGCCAGGGCCTCCACCCTCTATCGCCGCCAAACCTGCCCACGGCCCGGCGCCTTGACATCCCCACCAAAAGTGGCTTTGCCGCCCGCCCCTTTGGGCCGCCCCCTGTCTGAGGCGGCCTTTGTCTCATCTGGCCCTGTCCCTCCGAGGAACGAATGGAACCTGCCAAAAACAAGCGCGCCAAGCTCCTGCCCGCCAACGCCTATCTCAAACTGCTGCCCAACGAGACGTATCAGCCCATTGTCCCGGATGGCGATCCCCGCGCCGAGGTCTCGCGCTGGTCGGTGCTCATGGGCCTTTGCATGGTCCTCCTCTGGTCGGCCGCCTGCATCTACATGGCGCTCAAGGCGGGCAACGGCATCGAGGCTTCCATCCCCATCGCCGTGATGGCCATCTTCTTCGGCAAGATGCGCCGCACGCGCAGCACCATCCTCGAAAACGTCATGGTCCAGAGCATCGGCCAGGCGGCGGGCGTGGTGGCGGCGGGCGCGGCCTTTGTCGTTCCGGCGCTCTACATCAACGAGCTCGAACCCAGCTGGTGGCAGATCTTCCTCGCCTGCGCCATCGGCGGCTGCCTCGGCGTCGCCCTCATCATCCCGCTGCGCAAATACTTCGTGCGCGACCTGCACGGCGAGCTGCCCTTCCCCGAGGCCACGGCCATCAACGAAATCCTCGTCTCGGGCGAAAAGTCGGGCAAGGGCGCCGGCCGCATCCTCCTCATGTCGATCGGCCTCGGCGCGCTTTACGACTTCCTCGCGGAAACGGTCCACGCCTGGAACGCCAGCCTCACCAGCAAGACGCTCCTCGGCGATCTCGGCGCCAAGCTCTCGGCCCTGCGCCTCGACTTCAACGTGACCGGCATCGCCGCCCTCTTTGGCCTCGGCTACATCATCGGCCTCAAATACGCGGCCATCATCGCCGCCGGCTCGGTCTTCGCCTGCCTCGTCCTCGTGCCCCTCATCTTTCACTTTGGCTCACAGGCAGACACCTTTCACTACCTCGGCCAGACCTACGACATCGCCAAGATGAGCTCGGCGCAGATCTTCAGCGAGTTCGTCAAGCCGATCGGCATCGGCGCCATCGCCGTCTCGGGCCTCATCGGCATGGTGCGCATGGGCAAGATCATCGCCGGTTCGGTCTCGCTCGGCTTCAAGAGCCTCAAGTCGGGCAAGGACGCCTCCGCCACCGAAGAGCGCACACAGCGCGACATGGATCCCAAGCTGGTGCTGCTCGTCCAATTCGCCAGCGCGCTCCTGATGGCCGGCCTCTTCTTCATCGTCGCCGCCACCAGCGAGGCGGGCTACGGCGCGGGCCAGTCGGCGCTTTTCGCCATCGTCGGCGCCCTCGTCGGCTTTTTGCTCTCCTTCCTCTTCACGCCGGTCGCGGCCCAGGCCATCGCCACCGTCGGCACCAACCCCGTCTCCGGCATGACCCTGATCACCCTCGTCATCGCCGCCGCCGTGATGGCCACCGTGGGCCTGTCGGGCAAGCCGGGCATGTTCATCGCCCTGGTCATCGGCACCGCCGTCTGCACCGCCCTGTCGACTTCGGGCGCGCTCATCACCGACTTCAAGATCGGCTACTGGATCGGCTCGACGCCCAAGAATCAGGAGAAGTGGAAGTTCGTCGGCATCATCCTCGCCTCGCTCGCCATCGCCTTCATCATCCCGCTGATGGACAGCGCCTATCACTTCCTCGTCGCCGACCCCGCGACCGGCAAGATGATCTCCAACACCGACGTGTTGCCCGCGCCCCAGGCCAACATGCTGGCGGCCATTGTCAGCGGCGTCATGTCGAGCGCCGAACAGCCGCTGCTCCTCTACGCGCTGGGCGGCGTTGTCGCGATTCTCCTGTGGATGGCGGGCGTGCCCATGCTGGCCTTCGCCCTCGGCATGTATCTGCCCATCTCCATCAACCTGGCCGTGCTCGCCGGCGCCTTTGTCGCCTGGATCGTCGCCAAAACCGGCAAAACCGACGAAATCAAAGCCGCGCGCGCCGAACAGGGCCACCTCATCGCCTCGGGCCTCATGGCCGGCGCCGCCCTCATCGGCATCTTCTCGGCCATCTCGCGCCTGCCCGAATGCGGCGCCCTCATCCGCTACCTGAGCGTGGGCGTCGACTTCAGCTTCGACCTGAAGAGCGCCGTGCCCAAACTCGTCGACACCGCCAGCGCCTATTACGCCGGGACAGCTGGACAAGTGGTCAGTCTCGTCGCCTTTATTCTCCTCGGCGTCGGCTGCTATTTCCTCGCCAGACTCGGCGCCAAATGGGAACTCGACGACGCCAAAGCCGAAGAAGCGGCGCAAACCTCTGAAACCGCCCTCGACAAACCCGCGAACGAATAAAACAAACCCCATTCTCCCCCAACCAAGCCCCCCGCCCTGCACTTCGGCGCGAGGGGCTTTTTATTTTTTTAATGCCCAGTGTTTTGTTTTTATCGAAAAAGTTGTTCCTTTTTCAGGCCAGCGCCGACGCCTGACAAGCTCGATTTAATTTATTGAATTGTTTGCTTAATTTTCGACTCTTAACTCACGCCCAAACCGGGCTTTCCCGCAATGATTCGCTGATTTTAATTCGTCGGATATGTGTTTTGACGGGTGGGGCGTGTCTTTTTGGAGAAAACACGTGGAGAATGGAACAAACGCCGGGCGATGAAGCGCGAAAACAAACGAATGCCGCGCGATGAAACGCGTTGTTTTGCGCTGCGCCTGAGTGGAAACGCGTCTTTTAAAGACGCGCGATGCGCGCAAATAAAAACAACAAAAAATCGCGTTTTTAATAAAATTAAATCGAGCTTATCTTGAATTTGTCGGAGGGGGGCGCGGGGGAAGGGGCGGACTTTTTTTAGATTTTTCTTTTTTATTTTTTGTTTTCTGGTTGTTGGCGCCAGAAACGTTTTTTTGATTGTTTTCTGAAAGAGCCGGACTTCCCCCGTGAATCCCCCATTTTTCGCGTCTGAGCGCCACCACCTCGCCCAGCACGACCTGGAGCACGGCGACGAGGGGCACGGCGGCCAGGGCGCCAATGAGGCCGGCGAGGTCGGTCATCACGAGGAGCGCCAGCATGCTGACGAGCGGATTGATGTTGACGGTCTGGCGGTAGACGAGCGGGCCGAGCAAATGGTTTTCGACCTGTTGGTAGAGCACGCAATAGATGGCCGTGCCGATGCCCTTCCACAGGCCGCCTGAGGCCAGGGCCACGAGCGAGAGCAGAACGCCCGCCAGTGTGTTGCCGACGAGCGGCACGAGGCTGGACAGGCCGCTGACGACGCCGAGGGGCAAAAAATAGGGCACGCGGATGATGGCGAGGAAAATCGACGTGCAGACGGCGTTGGCGACGACGACGATGGCCAGGCCAGAGGCAAAGCCGCCGATGGATCGGTAGAGGTTGTCGACGACGCGGGCGTAGCGTTCTTGGCGCGAGGGCAGGGCTTCGGCGAGGAGCGCGCGGATGAGGGCTGGGGCAAAGGCGAGCATGAAGAGGGTGAGCAGGATCACGGTGAACAGGCCTGTGACGCCGGTGACGATTTGGCCGGCGGCTTTGAGGGCGGAGGGGGCAGCCTGTTCGAGCCAGTGGGGGATTTCGTCGAGGAAGTCGGCCAGCCTCGATTCGAGGCTGAGCGTGTCGTCCAGGCGGTGCCAGAGGCGCGTCGCGCGGATGTCGGCGATGACTTTGGGCAGCGATCGAATGAGCGCCTCGCCCTGCGCGATGGCCAGTGGCACGAGCAAAAAGCCGGTGCCGGTGAGCGCGCCCAAGAGGAGGAGGAAGACGACCGCGATGGCCAGGTTGCGCCTCAGCCCGAGGCGCCTCAGAGCCACGACAGCGTGATCGAGCGCGACCGAGATGATGGCGGCGACGGCGATTAGCGTGAAGGCAAAGCGCGCCTTGAGGAGGACAAAGGCAAGGCCGACGGTGAGGCAAAGGGCCAAGGCAACACTGGCCAGTGTCTTGAATGTGACCTGCGATCGCGGCGGTTCGCAGCTCGATGGTGGGCGCGGCAATGTCCAGCTTTTGGACTCCCCGGAATCGGCCATGGCGCGGCGAAAGATGGGGACGAGGCGTGCGCGCGGCAATTTTTTCTTTTTGTACTTCAGCGCACATTTTATTGTTTTTATAATTTGGAACGCGGTGGTTGTCAGTTCTCGCGTTTTAGTGCGCGGCCTTTGAAAGGCGCCTGGGTGTAAAACAATTTAAACGAGGACAGGAACGATTGAATTGGCGGAACATTGGACGCGTTCAGGCGCGAGGCTGCGGTTGGGCTTTATTTAATGTCGCATGTCGGTTGTTTACAGAATAAGAAAAAGAGAAGTGTTTTTCAAACGCATTGATTTGAATTGAAAGAGGTCGGTCTGGAAAACGACAGCTATTGACAGGTCGATACCAATTCAGACGCTAAAAAGTCGAGATATTTTCAAAAACAATTCCTCCTTAGAGCGAAAATATAAAAAAGCCCCCTGGTGCTGTTTGCAGCGCCAGGAGGCCCTTGGGACATTCATTTGTTTAGAAACCAATCATCCGCGTTTTCGCCGACGGAGGCTGGGGAGCAATGCCAGGCCAAGCCAGCCCACGAGGAAGGACGCGCCACTGCCTGAGCAACCGCCGCAACCAGTGACCGTGCTCTCTTTTTGGACGCCGCCAGTGAGCGAGAAGTTCTGGCTGCCAGAGCCGTCGCCAGATCCGCTTCCGGAGCCGTCGCCTGTGCCAGAGCTGTCGCCGGATCCGCTTCCCGAGCTGTCGCCTGTGCCAGAGCCGCTGCCGGATCCGCTTCCCGAGCTGTCGCCTGTGCCAGAGCCGCTGCCGGATCCACTTCCGGAGCTGTCGCCTGTGCCAGAGCTGTCGCCAGATCCACTTCCTGAGCCGTCGCCCGTGCCAGAGCCGTCGCCGGATCCACTTCCTGAGCCATCGCCTGTGCCAGAGCCGTCGCCGGATCCACTTCCGGAGCCGTCGCCTGTGCCAGAGCTGTCACCGGATCCACTTCCTGAGCCATCACCCGTGCCAGAGCCGTCGCCAGATCCACTGCCAGAGTCAGGCGCGCTGGGCATGGTCTCGCCTTGCGAGTCGCCGCTGCCCCAATCGTAGCCATCAAACCCTGAGCCACCGGGGAAACTGGTCCCGCCCGTAAATCCAGTGCCACCCTCGGGCGCTTCGCCGCTGCCATCGCCGCCTGAACCAGAGCCATTGCCCGAACCAGAGCCGCTGCCGTTTCCATTGCCGCTACCGTCAGCACTGCTGTCGCCAAAATCGCCGCTTGTGCCTCCAGAGAAGCCCGCGTCGCCGCCCGTGAATTCGCTGTCCGGACCTTCGTCGCCGCTGCCGCTGCCCGTGCCAGAACCGTCGCCGGTTCCACTTCCTGAGCCGTCGCCCGTGCCGCCATCGACCTCCTCGTCAACGCTGGGCAAGCCTATGCCTCCGGTAAATCCGGCGTCTGAATCTGACGAACCGCCTGTGCCATTGGCAGCGTCGCTGCCCGAACCAGTGCCGCCATTATTGCCGCTGTTTTCACCGCCATTATTCGGATCGTCATTTCCCGAAGAAAACGCGCCGCCATCCGCGCCTGTTGCGCCAGCATCTAAATTGGGCTCATCGGGATTTTGATTGTTCGAAGAACCAGCGTCAGCGACGCTGCCCGCGTCATTTTCATCATAATTATTATCATCTTCTTCGTCGTCCACGCCCTCATCCCAATTCACGCCAGCGTCAAAATCCTCAACAATGCCCGCGTCGTAGTCGAGATCGTCTTCGTCGTAATTGGCGTCGATGTCTTCGATGTTACCTGCGTCAATGTCGGGAATATCAACACCAGGAACATCGACCTTCTCACACTCCACCTCTGGATTATAAAAATAATACTTTAAATTACAGACATCTTCCGTGTCCGATTCATCGACGGGATATTTACAGTAATCGGATGCAACGGGAATAGAATAATTCGCCGACACAGAACAGCCACTACGACTCACTGTCAGCTTAAATGTGACTGTTTCAGCGCGGGTGGGTTTCACGTCCTCAAACTCGAGGATGAGCCTGCTGTTTTCTAGAGGCTCATCAACGCGTTCGCTGATCCTCTTGTTGACGCCTGCCCCGGACAGGGTTGCCTCAAAGGAGTCGCCAACCTCCAATGCCGCGAAAATAAAAAATTGTAGCGACATCGCTTTATTTTTGCGCAGGCCATTTTGATAACCAATATGATAACTATCATTCATGAAGTCATTAAAACAATCAGTGTCGGTGACGCAATCCAGAGACGGACAATCCGTATCGTTTTCATCACAAGGTGGTCCTCTGTAAATCTGCACGCCATCGATGCTCGGCGGGACATTAATCGTCTTGCTGCCGCTGCCGCTGTCTGAATCGGTGCAAGTGTAATATGTTTCCGTTGAGCTATTGTAGCACTGAGCGCTCGCGTAACAGCTCGCCGAATAATTTAATGTAATGCATTGGCCGACATAATCATCGTTTAAGGCGATTGGACCACACGACATGCTTGAGACATTGTCCTTTTCACAGGAACTCAGCGAGGAAACATCAGGCGTCAGCCAGGTGTCAATAGTCGACGAGGTGTAATCAGCATCTGAATACGAACATCCTGGCGATGCCCTTCCTTGAACAGAGTATTTTTGACGTTTTACCGTGCCGGAGATGACGTATCCATTAGGGCATTCGCAATCTACTTCGCCATCTTCGCAATAGCTTCTGTCGTTAATAGTGACTTCCTGTGTTGAGTATGTGAGTGAAAAAGATGCCGATGGAGAGGCATTCGCGGAAACGGCGAAGCCCGTCGAGGGACAAGCAATAACCAGACAAAAGAGCGTGCTGACTCCAATCAAAAATCTCGACAGGGCGTTCATCTGAGTGCTCCTTGGGCGAGGGGGAGAGGGCGTTTGCAGCGGCGCCAAGAGGGAACGGCCATTCGCGATGGCCTCCAGGCGGCCGGTCTTCATGGCGACCGCCAACCTGTTTGTCAATCCTGGGGAACAGGGGCCTCAATCGACCTTTTCGGGCATGGCCGGGCCGGCGATTTCATCTCTCGCGCCGCGGACGCGGTTATCGCCGTCGACCAGAACGACCAGGGGGCGGTGCGCGCGCGCCTCTGCCTCGGACATTTGCGCAAATGTGGCGATGATCACGCGGTCTCCGGGGCTGGCCAGGTGGGCCGCCGCGCCATTGATGCAAATGACGCCTGAATTGGGTTCGCCGCGCATCGCGTAAGTGATAAACCGCGTTCCCCTGGTCACGTTCCAAACATGGACCGCCTCGAATTCGAGGATATCGGCCGCCTTGAGCAGATGCTCGTCGATGGTGACGCTGCCCTCGTAATCCAAATCGGCGTGCGTCACAGTGGCGCGGTGAATTTTGGAGCGAAACATCTCGCGCATTTTAAATATCCTTCCGATTCGACATGAATTTTAAAAATGCGTTCAATCAAATCTGCGGATGGGATTGAGAATTCATTTTTAAAATTCAATTTCGCAGGTTTTCAGACGCTGAACGAAATCGGCGTTCAGACTTTGAATCCAAAAGACAGCTGCTGGCTCGGCGCCGAGTCTTGTCCGACGCTTGCCTGCGCGCGCGCCGCCTTGTCCCCGTTTGCCTCTGACAGGGCCTCGTCCTTGGTCAGCGACGCGGACGAACACGCTTCCGCCGCTGTTCGCCGGGCCCGACTTCGTCGCCGCCGTTCACCGCGCGATGGCCCCTTGGGTGGCTTGAGTGGCGCTGGCACTTCGCCCGCGCTCCATGCCTCAAAAAACTCCTGAAACTCGCCGCGCGCCTCGACGTGTAACTCCAACAGCTTGAGGCCGAACGGGAAGTCCGGGTGCTCGCGGAAAGACCTGAGCGAACGCTTGCGCTTCAGACGGCCGGTGAGGATGGCCTCGGCCCAGAAAATTTTGCGGATGCGATCGGAGATGCGTCGCGGCAGTCGCGCGCTCTGCGCCAGCTCGCTGAGAAACTGCTCTGCCGCGGGCAAGAGGCGCTGATGGTTGGCGTCGCTCTCGTCGATCAGCGGCGTGAGGATGGCCGCCAAGAGAAGCGTGTCGTCGACGGGCGCCTGCCGCACCGCCTTGTCCATGGACCTGAGCTCGACAAAAAAACGCGCGCGCGCGGCGGGCTCAGCCGTCCTGAGCCACTCGGCGATGGGGGGGAGGAGGATATCGAGCGCGCCGATGTCGAGCAGCGTCTCAAAGGAATCGTGCGCCACCCCGCTGCGCAAAAACTTAAACGTCTCTTCCAGCAGTCGAGGCGCCGAACAGCGCGGCAATTCGCCAATCGCGCCCTGCATCGCCGCCCAGGTGGCCGCCTCGATCTCGAAACCAAACCGCGCCGCGAAGCGCACCGCGCGCAGGATCCGAACCGGGTCCTCGCGCAGGCGGATTTCCGGATCGCCAATGCTGCGAATCCGACGCGCTTTCAGATCGGACAGACCGCTGCCGACAAAGTCGAGCACGCGCCCCCGCTCCACGTCATAAAAAAGCCCATTGATCGTCAGGTCGCGTCTGAGCGCGTCTTCCTCTGAAGTGCCGAAGACATTGTCGCGGACGATGAGCAGATCTTCGGCGCCGAGTTCTCCCTCGCCGTCGCCGTGGGGTGGCGGCTTGGCGCGGAAGGTGCTGACCTCGATGAGATTGCCGTTGCGGCAGTAGAGGTGGGCTAGGCGAAAGCGGCGGCCAATGAGGCGGCAGTTGGGAAAGATGGCGCGAATCTGCTCAGGCCGCGCCGAAGTGCAGATATCGAAATCCTTGGGTTTCTGGCCGATCAACAGGTCGCGCACGCAACCGCCGACGAAATAGGCCTCGAATCCATTCCGGTGCAGGCAGTCGAGGATGCGCAAACCATCCTGATCAAGCAGGTGCGGCGCGATGTCCGCGGGCGCGCCGTCATCGCGCGTGTCAGCGGCAAATGGCTGACTTCGATCCATGACAGCGAAGATGCGCTCGCCTTTTTCCCGATAATGCTGCGGCAATCTGGACGCGCCGGTATTGGCCCGCGCCATGTCCGACTCTGTCGTGTCGCCCATCTGCTCTTTGGATCGTTCCTGCGCGGCCGGCTGCAGTGCCGTCTGCGACTCGCGCGCGGCAGACTTGGAACGGCGTCGGCGTCGACGAGGTCGTCTGCGCTGCCCCTCAGGCGCCTCTGCCTCGTCAGTCGCGACCTTCTCGCCACACGCAGCAACCATGGCGCCCCGCGCGCCGTCTGCTACCGCAGCGACACCATCCCTGTCCCCTGCCATTGATGGGGCATTGGACGCGTCGCCTTCGAGCACGCTCGCGTCGATGAGTGCCTCGGCTTGTTGAAAAGGAGTGTTCACAGCGTTCCCTGCAAAGGCGGCGCCAGAAGAAACGCGCCACCCAAAAGGCTCTCTCAATAAAAGGACAAAGGCGCGCCGTCCGCGGAGACTCTCGGCCAAGGCGATCAGACGCCGGGCGCGCCAAAGCGGCGTGCCTAGAGGGCCGAGGCTTTTTTTTGTCAAGGACTTATTGACGCGATTCCCCATAGTTTCTCTGAATGACGCAAAACATCTCTCTGCGAATTTGTTATTCCTTTTTTCGCTTATAAAGACGCGTTTCCACTGGGGCGCGGCGCAAAACAATGCGCTTGACGCGCGCGACAATTCAAATCCGCTTCAGCGCGCGGCAAATTGATTTTATTTTTATGTTGATTTGGACCTGAATTTGCTCGGTTTAATTTATTGAGTTTTCTTGAAACCCCGCTTCGCCGCCCAGGAATTATCCTATTGAATCATTTCAATAATCTTTAAAAACACTCATTCCAAGAAACCGCCCGGAAAGCGCGAATCGTGAGCGCTCCGGCCGCGCTCCTCTGCCCTCATTTCACGAGGGGGAAAAACCAATGGTTGTTTCCCCCTCGTGGCTCCCCTTTTTCCTTGCGCAACCGTCGGTCCTCGCTCCCACCAAAGGTGGGGCCGGCTGCGGGCCGACGGACAAAGGCCCGCCCTAAGCGCCTCA
>JAFVYB010000042.1 GCA_017500825.1 Myxococcaceae bacterium
CCCCTCCCTCCAGCACCTCCGCTCCGTCAAAATACACGTTGGCCAAATTAAAATCATCGAATCATTTGGGGGAGCCCGTTTGGGGGAGAAAGCGCGTTTTTGAACAAATTAAATCGAGCTTATGCGGTTCCAATTCAAAAAAACTGCCCAGCGCTGAAGCGTCTTTAATCTGCCCAGCGCTGAAGCGCGTTTTTGAATTGCCGTGCGCGAAGCACAAAAAAACAAAGGAGTGCGCTGAAGCGCAAAAATAAGGAATCGCGTTTTTTAATCATGCCGCGCGCTGAAGCGCTTCTCTCCCAGATGACTGTTGTCTACCAACGTCCGGCGCAGCACTTTTCCCAGCGCGTTTTTGGGTAGTTCCTGGCGGAATTCGACGATTTTGGGGACTTTGTATTTCGCCATTCGTTCGCGGCACCAATCCATGATTTCCTCGGCGGACAATGTCTCGCCAGGCCTGAGCACGACGGCGATTTTGACTGTTTCGCCTCGATAGGGATGCGGCACGCCCACGGCAGCCACCTCGGCCACGCGTGGATGCTGCGCCACAATGGCCTCGACCTCGCCGGGGAAAATTTTAAAGCCGCCGGCAATAATCAGGTCTTTTTTGCGCGCGTGTAAAAAACAATAGCCCGCTTCGTCCATGCTCATCAGGTCGCCTGTTTTGAGCCAGCCATCGGGGGTCAGCACAGCCTTTGTTTCATCGGGTTGGCGCCAATAGCCGCGCATGACCTGCGGTCCTTTGACCCACAATTCGCCAATGCGTCCTGGAGCGAGTGGCGTCATGGCGTCGGAGAGGTCGACGACGCGGCAATCAACCTCTGGCCAGGGCAGGCCCACGGAGCCTGATTTTCCGCCGCGCAGGACCGGGTTGGCGTGCGTCACGGGCGAGGCCTCGGTCAGGCCGTAACCTTCGACCACGACGCCGCCGGTGAGTGACTCGAAGCGCGATTTGATGTCGGGTGGGAGCGGGCCGCCGCCGCTGATGCAGGCGCGGATGCTTCTGAGGTCGTATCGCTCGACGTCTGGATGGTCGCTGATGGCGCGAAAGAGCGTTGGCACGCCGGGCAGGAAGGTGGCGCGCTCCGCGCTGATGGTCCGCAGGAGGTGGCGGATGTCGCGCGGGTCGGGAATGAGGAGCAGCGTGGCGGCGGCGAGGATGCCGTAGTTGAGGCAGGTGGTCAGGCCGTAGCTGTGGCTGAAGGGCAGCGCGCAGGGGACGACTTCGCGGCCAATCGCGGTTTGGAACCACAGGTGGCACTGGTAGGCGTTGACGGTGAGGTTTTGGTGGGTGAGCTCGGCGCCTTTGGGCGTGCCGGTGGTGCCGCCGGTGTAGACGAGACAGGCGAGGTCGCGCATGGCGCGCGCGGCGTTGGCTTCGGCGATGGCTGCCCGCGCTACCGGGTGATGCTTCAGCGCGCGTTTTCCCTCGGCGAGGACCTGGCGAAAGGCGCGGACGCCCAAGAGGCCCTGGAGCCGCACGCGATGGCCCTCCCGACGCTCGCGAAAGAGGGTGAAGGCGAGTTTTTGGGGCCAGGGCAGATCGTCCTTGAGGTTGGCGACGAGCACCCATTCGAGCGAGGTGCGCGCGCGCACCTGTTGGAGTGTCGAGAGGTAGGGGCCGGAGGTGACGACGACTTTGGCGCCGCAATCGCTGAGCTGGTGCTCCAATTCGCGGGCGACGTAGAGCGGATTGACGGGAACCGCCACGGCCCCCAGGCGCAGCGCCGCGTAGAAGGCGATCACGTATTGCGGCGAATTGGGCAGGTAGAGGGCGACTCGATCGCCGCGTCGAACGCCGAGCAGCGAGAGCCCCATGGCAAAGTGATCGACGGCGAGATCGAGCGCGCGATAGCTCGTCGCCTTGCCAAAAAAGACAAGCGCGCGGCGCGAGGGAAACAGCCTGGCGTTTTGGCCGAGCAGCGCCGGCAAATCCTGCGTGGGCAAATCAAAAGTCGCGGGCACGCCCGGCGCGTAGGCCTGCGTCCAGCGGTGTTGGGCCGTCGGCATGACGAGTCCTTTGGCAAAAGCGTTGAGAAGCGCGCCAACATGGTGACGCTCCGGCCGCCTGTCTGCCCTCACTTTGGGGGCGTTCGAACAAAGCGCGGGCCACTGGACGACATGTGATCCGCAAAAGCGCTTTAATCTGGCGCGTTCAGAAAAAAGAATGGGTTGGAGCGTATTATTCAGACCGCGTCGATTGTTGAGATTGAAGGACGATGTTTAAAATCAAAGGCTATTGGGGATGGCCGGTTTCCCCTTGACAAGCCTTTTGGAGGAGACGAAAGGGCCGCCCGCCGCAATGGCGCGGCGCCAGGAATAAATCCTGATTCACATGGAGCAAGAGATGGATTCGAAAATCGGTCTGGAGCGCGTTGGAGAGATAAAGAATGCGCATGAAATTAAAAATATGCATGGGGGGGGGGGTGAAGTATACTTCCTGAATCGACGAGAGCAGTGTTCTTTATTTTTAATTAAAATTCTTTCTGTTTTATGCGTTTGTTTGTTTGTCGCGGTTGGCTGTGGAGGAGACGAGGGGGACGGGGAGTCGAATGATCCCCAGACTGGGGATGTAAACGCGCCAAACGACGGTAATAATAATGATTCCGGGGACAACACCCCGGATGATGGAAATAATCAGGACAGCGGCAATCCTCCTGATGACGGTAACGACGGTAATGATGGTAACGACGGCAATGATGGTAACGGCGAGGATGAAGGCGACAAGCCGATTGCTCTTGATTGCGGCGAGCAGTTTATTTCGTTTCCCGCCGGAACTTATACGTCTGTCGCTACGGCATCGACGGTGAATATGGCCGCGTTCTGCCTGGCCAGGACCGAGACGACGGTGGCGCAATTCAAGGCGTGCGTCGAGGCCGGCGCGTGCTCGACCGATAATTTTAATCTATATAATGTTGAAACCTATGACACACAGCTCAATTATGGTTCCCCCGAGGATGACGACAGAAGCGATCATCCGATGAATGGTGTGAACTGGTATGGCGCGGACGAGTATTGCAAATGGATTGGCGGCCGCCTGCCGACGGCGTTCGAGTGGGAATACGCGGCCACGCACAATGGAACGCAGGCTTTGATGACGCTTTATCCCTGGGGCAATGACGCGCCGACCGAAAATCATATGAACTATTATGCCAATGTTTTGATGACGACGCCTGTCGGAACGTATTCACCGCTGGGCGATTCGCCGTTGGGATTGCAGGATATGGGCGGTAATGTGGCGGAATGGACAGCGGATGTTTCTTCAGAGGGCAATGGCGCAGCGCCGAGGTATGTTCTGAAAGGCGGTCACTGGAATGATTTTGCCCGGACTGTCACTGAATCGGAACCTTCGCTGGCCACGCAGATGCATATGGTGATTGGGTTTAGATGCGCCAAGTGACAGTTTAATGTGTCTTTAATTTATTTATCGGGCGGGGCGCCAGCGGCGTCGCCGCCTTTTTTGTGTTGAGGGTTTGCTTGAAGTGATGTCGTGTTGTTTTGAGGAGGATTTGTTCAAAAAAAATCAAAGGCGGGAGTTTGGCGAAAATCCGCGAAAGGTGGCGAAAGAAAGGCGACAGGCAGGGAACTCTGTCGTCACATTTGTCGCACCCCGGTGTTAGAGGGCCTCGCGAAAGCGTTCAGCGCGGCGTCTTTGCGCCCCCACTTCATCCACTTTTGAGAGGAGTCCCATCCATGCGCCTTGCCTCAAGAATGCGTCCTTTGGCGATGCCGCTCTTTTTGATCGCGTGGGCTTTTGGCCTGGCGCTCATCGGCTGCGGCGGCGCCGAAGGTCAGGACAGTCGCGAAAGGCACACCGCGACGCTGGGGCCCGAAGGTGGTGTGCTGCGCGTGCGCGGCGGTGAATTGAGCATCCCTCAAGGCGCGCTCAGCGAACCCACGGAGATTTCGCTCAGCGTCTCGCGGATGGGGGCGCCCGAGGTGCCCGAGCGCGTGCGCGTCACCGAGGTGTTTCATCTCTCGCCGATGTCGCTTCGGCTTTTGCGCTTTGCCACGTTGAGCGTCGATTATCTGCCGGAGCGCCTGCCGGGAGTGGTCCACGCCTCGCAGTTTGATCTGCGGCGAACCGACAGCAGCCAGGCCCAGGAGCGGCTCAACGGCGTCTTTGTGGACACGGTGGCGCGGCGCGTGAACGGCGAGGTGCTGCAGTTTGGCGCCTTTTGGGGAACCGTGCCGTCGGCGCAGAGGCCGGCGAAGATCGCGTTCGAAGGCGAGGTGCCTGCGCTCTCGGTTGGCGAGACGTTTCAGATCGAGGCGTATGTCCTGGATCAGTCCGGCGTGACGCTGGCGCCTGAAGCGGCTGGGCTCACCTTTTCGTCGAGTGACGCGCGGGTTGTCAGCGTGGATGGCACGGGTCTCTTGACGGCCAACGCGCCTGGGCTGGCTCAGATTACGGCTTCTGCTGGCGCGGCGAGTGCCTCATGGCGTGTCTCGGTGCGCAGTGACGCGCCGATCGTCGAGGATTTCGCGTGGGAAAACCCCGCGCCACAGGGCAATTCGCTGACGGCTGTGACCCGCGACGCGTCGGGGGCGATCTATGTGGCGGCGATGGGCGGGGCGATTTGGCGTCGACCGAGTGGCGGGCGCTTCGAGCTTTTGCACACGGTGGCGGACGCGCGGTTTTTGGAGCTGAGCGTGAGGGACGGGCGCCTGGTGGCGGTGGGGCGTTCGGGGACAGGCGGGATTCTGCTCACGCTCGACGGGGTGAATGGTGGCGCATCGGCGCTGTCCGCGCGCACGATCGCGGTCGCAGGTTCTTCGCTCACGCGCCTGTTTTGGGAAGGCGAGAGGGGCGTGGCCACAGGCGAAGGCGATCATCTTCTCCTCTACGACGCGGCGCTCGATGCCTGGCAGGCGGTGGCCAATCCGTCGTTTGATCGCCTGCTGGCGGGCGGCTTTGACGATGCGCGTCCACAGGTGCTCACCTCAAGCGGGCTCATCTACGAACGCGTGTCAGAGGGGTGGTCGCGCGTCGCTGTCGAAACGCGGCCTGGCGCGGCACTGATCGACGGCGTGGCCCTGGCAAAAGGTGGTTTTGCGGCCATCGACGAGGCGAATCGCGTCTGGCGCTTTGATGTGGCGGGCGGTTGGCGCGAGGTTTCGCTCTTACTTGAAGACGATGCTGGAGAGGACCTGGGCGAATCGGGCGAAGGGGAGGGCGCGGCGGAGGATGGTGGCGACGGCTCGGCGACATCCGGGGACAGTGGGGAGACAGAAGAGACACCAGAGGTGGAGATCGCGCTGACGGCCATCGGGCACATGGGGGGGCAGCTGATCATTCGCGCGGTTGAGACGCCAGCGGACGCCCCATCGCTGGCACGGGAGGTGGTGTTCATCGAAAGGGCCGCGCCAGAGGCGACGGCTGGGCAAGCTGCGGCGTTTGCGCGACTGGAGCTTTTGGCTGGCGTGACAGAAGCGCTGTGGGCAGCGGACGCCTCGGATCTTGTCGCGGTTGGCACGGCAGGCGCAGTCCAATGGTGGCACGAAGGGCGTTGGACGGCGCTTTCCAAAGGAGAAACGGGTTGGATCATCGCGCTGAGCGCCTTTGACGACACGGTTTACGCGCTGGTTGAGCGCTGTCTCGACGCCAACTGCTTTGTGGTCGAAAATCGCGTGCTCGCGCGAACAGAGAGCGGCCTTTTTGAAGACGTGACGCCGGACGGGGGATTTTTTGGGCGCATGCGCGCCATGGGCGGCAAAGAGGCGCGCGACCTCTGGGTGATGGGCGAAGGCGGATTGGCCTATCGGCGACAGGACGGTGTCTGGTCGTCACACGCGGTGAGCGCGAGCGCTGTCTTCGCGATCGAGCACTGCGGCGAGGCGCTCTATGCCGCGGGGCTCAATGGCGCGTTGCTCAGCGAGAGCGAGGGCCTCTGGACGGTTGCGGCGCAGGTGGGGACAGCCGCGTTCCGCGATTTGGGATGCGCGAGCGATTCGCTGTTTGCCGTGGGCGACTACCAGATCCTCACTTGGATCGAGGGACGGCCAGTATCGATCACGCCTAATGACGACAACGTTCGCACCGCGTTGTGGAAGGCGGTCTTGGTCACACCCGATGGCCGCGCTTTTATCGGCGGCGACGCGCGCTACATCCTGTTTTGGAATGGGACCAACTTTGAATACTTCGACAATCCAGCCGGGCTTTTTGTCTACAATGTCCGCGCGCTCCACGGGACGAGCTACAGCGATGTGTGGGCGGCCGGGACGCTGACCAGCGGAGAGGGATTTCTTGTTCATTTTAATGGCGCCGAGTGGCGTTCGATTGACCCTGTTACCGTTCGACCAGTGCTCTCTATCGCAGAAAACAGCGCCGGGACTTTTTGGATTGGTGGCGGCAACGGATCGATATTGAGAGGTGAGCTTAAAATGAACGCGGAGTGATGCCTGGGCGCTTTCATTTTATTTTCTCGCCGCGTGACCGCGTTTTCATGCACGCGTTCCGCCAAAACATATGAGAACGACCTCTTGACACCTGTGAGAGTGAATGTGTAGAGGGCCGCGCCATGGCTGCAGATAACTATGACGATTTGATCTTTACGCTCGGCGACATCGCCTATGAGCGCTATTGGACCCGCCCCGGAGATCTGAAATCCATCGAACGGGTTATTCTGGCGGCGGAAAAGCTCGAGAACCACCAGCTGGAGCTTCAGGAAGTCGAAGCCTCGATGGATGAAGAGGAAGAGGCTTACAAGGAATTCCAGGCAGCGGTGGAAGAAGAGGCCGCGCAGTGTCAGGAGCTCATCGAGAAGCACATCAAACCGGTGAAGCTGGCGGAATCCAAGGCAAAGGCGATCGAGACTGCGTTGGTGTCCAAACGCAAGGATTTGGGCGTCGCCCGGCAAAATCTCTCCAAGCTCGATAAGCAAATCAAGCAGTGGGAGGCCGACGGGTATTTGGATAAGGCCAAGGACAATCGGATGCGTTATAAAAATCTCAAAATGGATTTTTTGAAGCGCAATCGTGAGTGCGAGGAACTTCAGGAACAATATGAATCTATCATGAATCCTGATTCCGGGCCTGGTGTGGAAGGTATTCGTGCGCGTCGGCGTCAGATCGATCTCGATCAGCAAATGGATGAGCGCGCGGAAGAATACAACGAACGCATGCAGGAACTTGAAGATCAGGCGGCGGATACTGAGCAGAATATCGCCGACGCCCAGCGCGATTACGAAGATCGCATCATGGATCTCGGCGAAGAGGTCTATGGCAAGCGCGTGGCAGATCCAGCATTGGCAGCGCTCTATCCACGCATCGATAAACTCGTGAAGAAGTAAGCGCGAATAATAATGTTTTGATTCGAAAGAGGAGGCTTTTGGTTGGCCTTCTCTTTTTTTGTTTGAAATGTCGTTGAACGGCGCAGCCAGTGGGGGGGGGGGACGTAAGTGCTGAGGGCGCAACTTTCGAGATTTTAACTGCGGTCTGGAACTGTCTTGTCGACAATGAAAATGGCGCTTGATTTTCGAGTGGAGATCGACTAGGGGAGCGCGCCTTTTTTGGCGGCCGGCGGTGTGCCGGCCCCGATAAAGGGGGGCACTCCAGCGAGAAAGTGACTGGGGTTTGCCCTGACAACGCAAGGGAACCTCTGCGCAAGGACGCACGTTCCAGAAGGAGTAGACATGTCTCAAGGAGTTTTGGGGACCAAGGTTGGGATGACGCAGATCTTTGGCGAGGATGGGACTTCGATTCCCGTCACCGTCATTCACGTGGCGCCGAACGTGGTCGTGGAAAAACGCACAACAGAGAAAAACGACTACATCGCGGTGCAGGTGGGCTTTCAGCCAGTGGCCGAGCGCAAGTTGAACAAGCCGCGGCTTGGCGTCTTCAAGAAGGCTGGCGTGGCGCCGCTCAAGGTGCTCAAGGAATTCCGCATCACTCAGGAAGAGCTCGATGCGCTGAAACCGGGCGATGAGATCAAGGCGGACATCTTTCACAAGGGCCAGTTTGTCGACGTCATTGGCACCAGCAAGGGTCGCGGCTTTGCCGGCGTCGTCAAGCGCTATGGAATGAAAGGCACGGCGCGCAACGCGATGTCGGCGCATGAGCATCACCGTCACATCGGCTCGATCGGTCAGCGCAAGACACCTGGTCGCATCTGGAAGGGCAAGCATATGCCAGGCCATATGGGTGTAGATCGCATCACCGTTCAGAATCTTCATGTGGTGGATGTCGATCTCGAGAACAACCTGCTTCTCGTCCATGGCGCGGTTCCTGGCCATCGGGGCAGCCTCTTGACCATCGTTCCCTCGGTCAAGAAGAAAGCGGACAAGCCCGTTCTTGGCACGATTGTCGAAGAGGCACAGGACAAGAAGAAAAAGAAGAAGTGATCTCGCTGCCAAGACGCGAAAGTCTTCGCAGAAATGCGTGATCAAAATTGTTGGGAGTCGTCCAGAGAGGGCGGCTCCCATTTTTTTAGGGGCGATGCTTTTGTTCAGTTCTTCAGGTCGATTTTCAGGTGAGAAGTGAAGCTGATTTTTTGTTCTGTGATCGGCATTTAGCCTAGCTTTTCAACCCGCAATCCACCCAGGAAGCGCCTGTTCTCTGACAGCTGAGATGACGATGATGCTTGAGCTTATGTTCAGGTTTTTCTTCAACATCTGTGCTTTCGACAGCTGAACTTCTTGTCGCGTCGGCGCGAAAGATCGTTTGCACTTCGAGCCAAGCTCTGTAAAACGCCGCCCCCGTTTGTTGGTGGTGTCCGCTTTGAAACACCTCCCTCTTTCCCCATCCCATGCTGATGACGAACCGAGGCTGCCCCATGTCTTTTCTGTCCTTACATCCGCGCCAGACGCTGCTGAGCACGGCCTTTCTGGTCGCTTTTTTTTGCGCCACCCAGGCGTCAGCTGTTCAGTATGAGAGCGAAATTGACATTGAGTCCGAACAAGACCTCTACGACCTGCAGCTCGAAGGTGATATCTCAGAGGAGACGCTCGAAACGCTACTGGCGCTCTTTCAGTCAGGCGTGGACTTGAATACTGCCAGCCCAGAGGAAATCTACGAGCTGCCCAGTGTGACTTACGAACATGTCAATGCCATCATTGAATATCGAAAGGCCGCCAATGGCATTCAGTCGCCGGAAGCGCTGGTGGCGGCGGGCGTCCTCGACGAACAGCTCTTATTGCAGATTCTGCCTTTTATTTCGCTGTCCGAGGTTTCAAGTGGAAAGGGGGGCGGCGCGCGCCGAGCCAAATATATCAGCGGAAATGTCAAATATGGCATCGCTGGTTCGAGCAGTGACACCAAGGCCCCCCCCATGTTCCTGCGCACCAGGCTCAAGGGACCGTTTAATCTCAAAGCCGGTCTGCTCCTGATGACCGCGCGCAATATGATCGATGGTATTTATGAATCGGAGGGCCAGCTTTATGCGGATCGTCCGGGTTATTCATTTCATGTTCCCAAGTATTATGTCGAATGGAAACAATCTCATTTCAGCCTCATCGCTGGAACCTACCGCATTGGATTTGGTGAGCGTCTGACTCTCGATAATACGACTAAATCCACGCCCAATGGATTTTACGCGGATGACGCCTATAACACACCTCAGGAATTAGCGAGCGCCTGCCGTGAATCCAAGGGAGACTCTGACCCCGATATGGTAGAGGCGTGCGATGGCTTGCAGGGCAAGGAGACGGGCGATTACACATGGAGCCATGGATTTAGAGGTTTGGCCGCCTCCGGCAGTTTGCCGTTGAGTGATTTAACACTGAAGGGGACAGTTTTTATTTCCTATGAAGACAAGGCCATCTATCAATACGAGATCTATGACACTGCGTTTTGCGACGATCCCCGTGGCAGCAATGGTGATTGCTCAGCGCCATCTATTTATGTGACTAAGGGTGAAGGGTTGAAACATGGTTATCGCAGCATTCCTAGCATCTATCGAGAGTTGGCGGGCGGTGGTAATGTTACCCTCAAAATCAGCGAGGTGGCTTTTGTTGGATTGACTGGTTATGGCGCGAAGAGCACCTTTGATGATTTGGGTGATTATAATCTCGATTTTCAGGAATGGTCGCGCATGCCCTATGGTGGCCCTTATGGTGCGATCGGTGTCAACGGTGGTGCCTATTTGGGCAAATTCAGTCTGTTTGCCGAGGTGGCGCGTTCTTTTGATTCCATGCATCGCGGCGTCGACGATATGGGTAACCCCATCGATGGCCCGGGCGGCGGCTTTGCCGTTATTCAGCGGACAGTCTTCACGCCAGTCAAAAAGCAGGAATTGGAATTGACCCTTCGCTATTACGGGCGTGATTTTGCCAACCCTTATTCGCGTGCCACTGCCGCTGCGGATGAATATCAGGGGTTGCGCGGTCGAAATGAAGCGGGCGCGCGCCTGCGCTATCATGGCCGTCTCCCCGATTGGGTCTTGAGTGGACAGGTCGATTACTGGTTGTGGCCGGAAGATGCACTGACGTATGATTACAAGGCTCAAGAAGAAATCGTCGACACGGGTAAGCCCAAGGGAACGCAGCATTTGCAGCTCAAGGCTCGCGCGCAGTTCGTCGGCTTTGATTTGGTTCAGCCGTGGCTCTCTTTTGATTATCGAAACCGCGATCTCGCATTTAATGATAATTCGTATAAAAACAAAGATGAAGAACTCATTGGCAGCTGTTACGACGCTGGTTCCGAATACAATGAAGACGGCGCATCGGTCAATTGTCGAGGACAATTCTATCGCGTTGGCGTCGGTGCCCGGATTGAGCCGCTCAGTAAGCGTCTGTGGTTTGACCTGCGCTATCAGCATGAATTCCTGAATGATCGAAAATATCCCGACGGCCTGCGTCAGGACTCTATTTTTTCGCTCTCAGGAACAGTCAAGCCGCTGCCTGAGCTGAGTATTCGCGCCCGGTTCCGTTATCTTTATGAAGATATTCAGGATAACACCGCTCAAGAGCAGTCGATTTGGGCCTATCTCGCCGTCACCTATAATCTTATGAAACAGTTCAGTTTTAATGTGCGCTATGACTTCTATTATTATCTCGATGAGCGTGAAAGCACGCTTGAGCGCTCGGCTGACTATTATCAGGGGATTGCCAGAGCGGATATTAGTGACGCATTTTCTGCTTTCTCCGAGCATCGCTTCCGCTTTGATTTTGAGGCGAAGTTTTAAAGGTTTATCTTAAAGTCTTTAAAGAGGTTGTTCGCGTGACGAACGTCGACTTTAGGCGCCGAGGTAAGGTTATGTTCCAGAGATTTATATGGCTGATCGCGCTTTTATTGAGTGCGAATTTCCTGCTCGGGTGTGGCGCGCAGACAAAAAATCAGCGTAAGTTTTCGCGCGAGCAAACTGCCGCCGCGATTCGGACGATCGAAAATGAAGGGCTGGTCATTGGTGAGTTTCCGCTGCGTAGCCATGATCCCATTCTCGACGGCGATACGGTCATGGTGCAGGGATTGGACAGCTCGCTGCGCCTGATCGGCATTGATACTGAGGAGACCTTCAAAAAAGAACGAGAACGTCAACTTTATGCTGGCGGTTTTGAAAAATATAAAAAGACACTGCGCGGTGACTCCAAGCGCCCCGTTAAAATGGCGACGCCTTTGGGTGAGGAAGCCAAACAATGGGCCCAGCAATTTTTTGATGGCGTCTCAACTGTGCGTTTGGAGCGCGATCACCCAGCGGAACTGAGGGGGTTTTATGGTCGTTATCTCGCCTATGTTTTTGCTCAAAAAGATGGAAAATGGGTGAATTATAATATCGAATGTGTGCGCGCGGGCATGAGCCCTTATTATATGAAATACGCGCACTCGCGCCGTTTCCATCAGGAGTTCCTTGAAGCAGAAGCGCAGGCTAAAGCGCAGCAGATCGGTATTTGGGATCCCAATAAAGAAAGTTACGGTGATTATGATGAGCGCAAAGCATGGTGGGGACGCCGCGCCGCGATTATCGATACATTTGAGCGTGAGGAAAAGAAACACGACAATTACTTCGCGCTCACCCGCTACAACGCGATGCTCGAATTAGACAAGCGCGTTGGCCAGGAAGTGGTTGTCTTTGGCGCTATTGGTAATATCCGTCACAGGGAGAAAGGACCTTCGATTGTCAAGCTGTCGCGCTCGCGCACAGAGAGCTTCGATGTCGTCTTTTTTGAGAAAGATGTTTTGCGTTCACTGAATCTGGATGAACAGAAGGGTGAATATATTTTTGTGCGTGGCATGGTGAGGCGCTATAAAAATAAATATAATGGTCGCGAATCGCTTCAGATTATTGTCAATTTTCCAAGCCAGGTGTGGGTGCCGAGTGATGAGGCTCTCGCAGGCAAGGAAGGAATGCCCACGGGTGGGGCCACGTCGATGGTGTCCGCCCCCGTTGAAGTTGTTCAATCGCCAGTTGTCAATGAACAGGAGTCGTCGGAGGCGACGATCGATCTCGATGCCGAGATGGATTCGCTTTACAAGGATGATCCAGCCGAAGAGATGATGTCTGACACCGAGTCTGCGGATTCAAATGCCAAAGGCGATGAGTCCTCTGATCTCGATTTTGATGGCCTCATGTGACAGGAGACGAACATGGAATGGAAGAGAAGAAATCGGTTATTGCTGAGCTCGTTTTTGGGATTATCGCTACTCGCCTGCGGAGGCGGTACACCTGGTGGTTCTGGAAGCACTAAATGTTCCGGCCTGAATGCGGGTGATATTATTATCACCGAGATTATGGCCAACCCTAAGGGGCCTGATGGTTATCAGGAATATGTCGAGATTTATAATCCGACATCCAATCCCATCGAGCTAAATGGCGTCAAGGTCTTCATTTCCAAGGATGACGGAAGCAATGAAAAATCAAAAGTGACGCTGAAAGACGCGACGATTCAGCCTGGTCAATACTTTACCATTGGCGATTTCTCCGACGCGGTGGATGAGGAAGCGGGGATTGCGCCAACGCCTTATTCGCATCTCGATTACACTATTTCGAAAACATTCTCGATTACTAATAGTGATGCGCGCATTGGCCTGCGCTGCAGTGAAACCATTCTTGACGAGGTGATATGGTCAAGCTCCAAGGAGGGACGGGCACTGATTTTGAGTGGAGATAAGCTCAATGCGGTCGATCATTCGAGTGCGACCAATTGGTGCAGCATCCCCGCGGAAGACATCTATTCTATCCCGGGGCTGACCAAGACAGATGAGAACGGCAAAGTGACGACCAGCTATGGGACGCCGCGCCAGTCCAATCCTGATTGCGCCTCAGAGGAAATCGAGGTGACGGTTGACGCGGGCACCTGTCTTGAAAACGGCGTGGCGCGTCCCATCAATTATCCGGCGGTGGGAGATCTCGTGATCAATGAGATTATGACTTATGTCACGGATAATTCTAAAGAATATAAATATCTTGAGCTTTACGCGAACAGCGCAGTCGATCTTAATGAGCTTATCGTTCAGCGTGGGAGCTATAGCTGGCCGATTTCGAGCAATGATTGTCTCACAACCTCCGCTGGACAATATATTCTCATCGCTACGACGGATGATGAGACGCAAAATGGTGGTCTGCCGCAGGTGGACGTTGTTCTCTCGAAGATGGATCTGACGCAGTCGGGAGAGCTTAAGCTGATCATTGACAACAGCACAGAGGAGGCGCCTGCGGAACCAGTTGAGATTGACAGTGTGAGTTATGTAAAGGCGTCGCAACAGAATCATTCGGTGCAGCGCTCCAGCGATATGAGTGACAATTTCTGTGAGAGTATGTCGAGTTATTCGAGTATTGATATCATTGAAACGGCTGATGATGGTTCAACCGTGACCAATACGATTTCGATGTATGGGACGCCGGGAAGCGCCAATGCAGAGTGTCCGAAGCAGGCTGAGGAAGGACAATGCCTGGATAATGGCGTTCCGCGCGACATTGTGATGCCTGAGGCGGGTGAACTTTTGATTACTGAGGTAATGGTCAAACCGAATGGTGAGGATGTCGCGAAGTGGTTTGAGGTTTATGCCAAAGCTAATGTTGATTTAAATGGATTGATTATCAAAAAGGGAACAGCCGCGAAGACCTATCCGATTTCATCCAATGAATGTATTGCGCTCGCGCGCGGCAATTACGCAGTTGTCGCGACGACGGAAGATGCCAACTTGACGGCAGAAACGGTCGTCGTTCCTTCTGGAAGCTTTAGCTTGAATACGGGATCGAATCGAAATGTCACGCTACTCAACGCGAATGGTGTGACAGTTGATTCGTATGATTATGCGTCACCGACAGAAGGGGTTTCGTTGCAGTTGAGTGCATCAACATTGTCTTCATCGAGAGATGAAATTAGTGATGCGAATTATTGTGTGAGCACTGGCGCCGCCTATGATAGTAATGGCAATATTGGGACGCCGGGAAGCGCCAATAGTGAATGTCCTGCGCAGGCTGGTGACGGTCAGTGCATGGACAATGGAACTCCGCGCGACATCGTGACGCCTGCGGAAGGAGATCTGTTGATTACGGAAGTGATGGCCAAACCAAATGGCGACGGCGTTGCGAAGTGGTTTGAGATTTATGCAAAAGCCGATGTCGATTTGAATGGTTTGATCATCAAAAAGGGCACAGCAGCGACGACTTATAAGATTGCGTCCACTGAATGTATTTCGTTGACGCGGGGTGATTATGCGGTTGTCGCGACTGCGGAAGATGCCAGTTTGACGGCAGAAACGGTCGTGATTCCCTCAGGGAGCTTTAGCTTGAATACGTCTTCGAATCGAAACATCACTCTCCTCAATGCGAATGAGGTTCTGATTGATTCGTATGACTATGCATCGCCGACAGCGGGCGTCTCGTTGCAGTTAAGCGCATCCATGTTGACCGCAGCGAGAGAAGAAATCAGTGATGCGAATTATTGCGCAAGCACTGCTTCTGCCTATGACAGCAATGGCAATATTGGCACCCCCGGCACAGCGAACGCTCAGTGCGCAGCTCAATAATCGAGGTGGATGAACGCCATGCGAATGTTGACATCACAGGCGCTTATTCTCTCGACCTTCTTCCTCGCTGCCATGGGTTGTGGTGGCGGGGAAGAGGAGTCCTCCTGCGGACCGACGCGCGGCGAGATAGTCGGGATCTCCGACGGCGACACGTTGAAAGTCGAGGCGGACGACGGTGAGACTTATACGGTCCGCTTGCTCCTTGTGGACACGCCTGAAACAAATGTGGATCCGGGTGAGTCGCCCGATTGTTATGGAGCGGAGGCCAAAGCGTTTACCTCTGGCTTTAAATATCACGAGGTCAAACTCAGCTACGAGCCGGGCGATGAATGCCTCGATCGTTATGGCCGCCTGCTCGCCTATGTCACGCCAGTCGGCGCCAAAGAATCGATTAATGAACAATTGGTGGCCGAGGGTTACGCGCGCATTTGTCGTATCGATTGTGATGAAAGCCGTTACGATGAATTCGTCGCCCTTGAGGATATGGCCATCAATGACGCGCTCGGTGTCTGGAGCGAGGAAACATGCCCGGGCGCCACGGATTTGGATACCTGGGGCGCCAGCGGATGTAATCAACGGTGCCGCTGAATGTGAATCGCCTGACAAAATGAAAACGGCCTCGGAGATAGTTTCCGGGGCCGTTTTTTTGTTTTTATGTATGGTTGTTAAGTATAATATTTAAACTGAGCGGGTAAAATGTCCGATAAATTTGGAGGATACGGAGAAATTATTTGGGCAGTGAGAATTTCAGAAGATGGGGACCGAGGAGGAATTGGTCTTTGCCGTGGATGGGGTGGGGCCCGTGGACGCGGATAAAGGTCCCGTTGGATGAATTGAGGTCGCGAAGAATGATGAGATTGCCGTCAACATCAAACTGGGCGTGACGCCCCGAGATGAAGTTGTCGGTTGGGTGGCAGACGATGTCGCCGGTCTCGCGGCCGATGATGTTGCGACCTTCGCGCAGGAGGAAGACATCGCCGATCATGTTGTCGCGCAGCAGATCGACGAGGCGGGCGCGAAAGGGTGCGGGGGAGGCGCCCCAAAATTCGGCGGCAGGCAGGCGTTCGTCCTGTGTCAGCTCTTCGAGCAGGAAGTGGTGACCGCCCATGCGCAACTCGCAGGGCAAGAGCAGCGTTTCTTCATCGCGGATGCGGCGAAACAAGCCGTCGCCATCGCCGATAGCCTCGATGAAGAGGCCGTCTTCCTGGAGACTGATGCGCGCGCGGGCTTCGTCATTCGGTGGCACTGGCGCCATGGGCGCGCGGGGAGGGAGCGGACGAGCCTCGGCGTTGAGGAAGGTCTCGCTGGCGAGAATGGAAAATTCAGCCGGCACACCGCCGTCGGCACGCACGACAGACAGCGCGATGGGCGCGCGTTCCTGCGAGCTGTCGGGATGTGGCGCGATCTCCCACGGCAGTTCGCCAAAGGGTCGGCGCCGTTCGAGGCGCGTCTGGGCGGAGAACTGCGCGCGTGGATTCGATGCGTGTGCGGACATGTAGAAGGCCTCTCGTCGGATGGGGTGGGGGAAAAGCCGCGCATCGTGGACAAGGCGTGGCCCTGGTTCAAGGCGCATTTCGAGGGAAATCGTGGCGCGCGCGGGGCGATATCGCTTCGGACCAAAGCCGTCAGGAATCATTTGTCCGTATTGCCTGATGGCATCGTTTGGGCGCGGTGGAGTGCGAATGAATCGAGAGGCCCGGCTGGAGGGCGACAGGCTGGTTTTCAGAGGGAAAGAGACGCTTTGCGCTCTTGAAAGTGACGTGGGCGCTGTGCAAGGGTGCGCGGCCTTTTTTGAGAGCCCCCCTCATATCGAGAGACATGAGTTCCCAAACGACAAGCCAAGCATCCATCTGTCCGTCTTGCGAGAAGCAGGTCGACAGCGGCATCAAATTCTGTCCGACCTGTGGGACGCCCATCGTTCACGCGCCCGGCAATGACGACTGGGTCGGCCGCATCGTCGCGGGCAAATACCGGGTTGAGGAGATGATCGGTGAAGGCGGCATGGGGCAGGTCTTCCGCGCCACGCAGCTTTCGCTCGACAAATCGGTCGTCCTCAAGGTCCTGCGCCGCTCATTGCTCTCGGACGCGCGGACGGTGGCGCGTTTCCAGCGCGAGGCCAAGGCAGCCAGCCGCCTCAATCATCCCAACGCCATCAACATTATCGACTTTGGGCAGGACAGCGACGACTCGCTCTACATCGCGATGGAATACGTCTCGGGGCGCGATCTGCATCAGATCCTCTCGGACGAGGGACCCCTGCCGGAGAAGCGGCTGACGAGGATTGTGGCGCAGGTTTTGGCCGCGCTTGCCGATGCTCATGCGGTCGGAGTCATCCATCGCGACCTGAAGCCTGAAAACATCATGGTCGAGCAGCGGCGCGATCAACCTGATTTCGTGAAGGTCCTCGACTTCGGCATCGCCAAGCTCCAGGAGAACACGGCGGGGAGTGAAGGGCAGGCGTTGACGCGCGCTGGTTTTGTCTGCGGGACGCCGGAATACATGAGCCCCGAACAGGCCAGCGGCGGCGAGATTGATCCGCGCAGCGATCTCTATGCGGTCGGCGTCATCCTCTATCAGTGCCTGACCGGCTCGCTGCCCTTTGACGCGGACTCTCCGGTGGCACTGGCGACGATGCACCTTTCCGAGGAGCCGACGCCTCCACGCGAGAAAAATCCGGACATCCACTGCTCGGAGGGACTGGAAAAGCTCATCCTGCGCGCCATGGCCAAGGATCCGGCTGATCGGCCGCAGACCGCAGAGCAGTTTCGCGCTGAGCTGATTTCGGTTGAGAAATCTCAGCGCGCGGCGGCCAAGCGCGAGGCGTCCCAACGGCGCCATCTCAAGCCTAAGGGAACGGTGTCGCTGCACGCGCATGAATATGCCGAGCACTCAGCCTCGCCCTCGACGGTCTTCTCTTCGCTCATCGCCACTCGAACGCCTGTCAACGATGTGCCTGCCTCTGACGCCAAGGCGGGCGAAACATTGCGGCGGATGAATAGCGCGCGCTCCGACACACCGCAGACCGGAACGATTCAGCAGAAGCCGACGGTCATTGCCGTTTTGCTCATGCTTCTGTTGGCGGCGGCCGTGGGGCTGCTGGTCTCCAGCGATGCACCTGGAGACATCGATCCGCGCCTGGCTGTCGAGCAGGGCGACAAATCCTTTCTCGCGAAGCAATACGAGCAGGCACTGCATTTTTATCAGCTCGCCTATGAGGCGGAGCCGTCGGCCAAGCATTCGAAGCGCAAGGTGATGGCGCTGCTCGCGCTGGGCGATGCGGACAATCTGGCGAAAGCGCTGCGCCAGTATCAGAAGGACGGCGCCTCGACCGAGGACCTGGAGTTCATCGAGCAGTATTGGCAGGCTTTCAAAAAGACCCCGAAAGCCAAGAGCGATCCCTGAGTGAGGCATCAGTGCCGTGCTGGCTGACACCGTCGCGTGAGGCGTTGCTGCGGTCCGGTCGCTCGGGGGTGCCCAGAGGTGTCCGACTCCATCGCCTCTGAGGTGTCAGGCTTGTGCGAACGCCACGAGCGCTTTCCCCGGAGGGCTGGGCCGTTCCCTCAACCAATTTTGAAGAGGCGTCGAATGCACCGTCGCTATCAGCTGCTCGCCCGACTGGAAGAGAGACCGCTGTCGGAGAACTTCACCGCCCAGGATGTGGCGGATCCGGCGCGCAAGTATCTCGTCAAGTTGTTCTTGCAGCGCTTCAGCACCCCTGAATTCGCCTCGGCGCTCTGGCGCGAGAGTGGCGATAAGGCCCGCGCGATCGGCTGTCCGCACCTCATGCCTTACGAGGAGGTCGGATTTGTCGCAGGGCGCCTCGCCGCCATCCGAACTCTGATCGACGGCTATGCGCTGGACGACGTGATTCGTCGACTTCACTCGAAAGAGGTCGTTCTGACGGCCCCGCTCGCGCTTTATCTCGTTTCGGAGGCGGCGCGCATCGTGGCGCAGGCGCACGGGCAGGGCATGACGCATGGCGCGCTCGATTCGAGCCATCTTCTGCTCGGCTTTGACGGCGTCCTTAGAGTCAGTGGTCTGGGCATGATGCGGGCGGTGGACGCGGCGACAGCGCTCAAGCCGGTAGCGCCGAAGCTTCACAAGGCGTTTCGTCCTCCGGAACAGCGCGCGCCAGGGCAGTCGACGGCAGTGGGCGATGTCTATGCGCTCGGTTGCCTTGCCTACGAACTTCTGACGCTCATCAGCGTTGCCAGCGTGCGTGGCGGTGGCCTGTCGACCAAACGCGACACCCTGCAGCCCCCCTCGCGACTCAACCGGCGCATCAATGCCCGCATCGATCCGGTCATCATGCGCGCCCTGGAGACCGCGCCCTCACGCCGCTACCAGAGCGCGGCCCAGTTCGCCGAGGCGCTTCAATCGCTCTTCGCGACGTTGGGCTCGGCCGTTGGCCCGCAGGAGCTGGCGCATTTCGCCCGCGAGGTTTTTCCCAATGAAGTGTCGCTGACCGGGGGGGCGAGTGCCGCCAACCTGCCGTTTGTCGAGCCGTTTGAGTTGTCGCCTCAGACTGTTGCCAGCGAGGGGCAGACGAGCGCGGGCCAGGTCGATCCGGCGTCCGCAGCGCCACAGGACGCCACCCAAGAAGCCATTCCCGTTCGGCCCGCCGCGCCGCAGCCTCAGCCCGCGAGGGAGACATCGATTCGCCAGGTCCTGCAGGTGTTGGAAGAGTCGTTCCGCGAGGACATCGAGCTCAGCGCGCAGGCGCATCAGCTCTTTGAGGGCGCCTTTGCCGAGGATGGGGCCGAGGTGGCGGTGAAAGCGGCCACGCCGTCGGGGACTGCCGGGGGAGGCAAGTTGCATCCGATTGAGGATGAGGCGACGCATCAGGCTCGGATCAGAAGTTCGACGCAGGAGTCCCTCGCGGCGGCGCGTGAGGCGCCCAAACCAGCTCAGACGCAGGCGGCGGGCAGTGATTCCCTGTTCGACGTTCCCCTGGCTGTCGCGGACAACGTCCCCTCGCTCGCCTCGGTTGTCAGCGCCTTGAGTGCCGAAGCTGCGGCCCTGGCGGATGCCTCTTCCACCAGACAGACGCCTCCACTGCTCACACCAGACGCGTGGGACTCTTCGTCAGCAGCGATGACGGCTGTGCCAGCGCCTGCCGTGTCCGAATCGCTTTCTTTAGAGGGCTTTCCCTGGCCTGCAGCCGGTTCTGATCCGCTGGCCAGCTGGGACGCGCCGGCGGGCCCCATGCCTGTGTTCAACCGCCGTGTCAGTCCTGGGGCGGCGGACGATGCGCCGGCGGATCCGAGCACAGTGCGCGATGTGCCGCTGATGCGAATGCTGGCGCGTCTGGACGGCATGAACAACTCGGTGGCGACGCCCTCTGGCGCCTTGACAGACGAGGCACTGGCCGTGCAGCGGCAGACAACTGCCAAAATATCGGAGGACGCGGATGGGCCGGAGCTGCAGCCAGGCGAAGAATCATCCTGGAGCGCGTTTTCTTCGCCGCCCAAGGCAGGTCGCGCCGCCAAGGCCAAGCGTCAGAGTCCGGCGACGGCGACAGCGCGGGCGAGTCGGAGTGGTGGTTCGACGGCGACACGGACGAGAGAGGAAGAGGAGGAATGGCGCGTTCGTCCAGAGCCGGTGGCACAGTCTGCGCGGCCTCGATCACGGCACTGGGGCGCATGGGGGGGGGCCTTGCTCTGCGCGGTTGCCCTGGCTGGGGTAGTCATCGCAGTCAGGTTTCAGGACAATCCGGGCGCGGCCAGACTCTCCAAAGAGGCGCTGGAAAAGCTTACCTCAGCGGTCGAGCAACGCGCGCGGCCCGCCTATCTGTCCGTCCAGACCAACGCCAAGGCGACTGTGATTATCAACGGCAAGAAGAGCCCGGTTGAGGCGCCTTTCGAGAAGATGGAGCTCGCGCCCGGTCGCCACATCGTTCGCCTGTTGCACGAGGACGAGGTGCGTGAGTTCGGGCTGTTTTTGGAAGAAGGCCAGCACGAGCTGCGCATCGAGCACTTCACCATCGGCGATGCTGGAGACGCGTCGGGCGAGAGAGAGGCAGGCCAGGCGTCGCGCGCGTCAGAGAAGTCGCGCGCCAAGAGCAGGAAGACTTCGGGGCGCTGAGGCCCCACCGGCGTTCCACCCGAAAGAGAGGCGCCCATGTCATCTTCGCAGTCGCAGTGCGCGCCTGTTCGCGTTCTCATTGTCGAGGACTCGCCTGCGCTTCTGAAAAACCTCGAAAAATCGCTCTCGGCGCATCCCGAACGCGTCGAACTCGTCGGCACGGCGCTCGATGGCGAGAGTGGTCTCGCAGAGGCAGAACGCCTGAGTCCTGAGCTCCTGCTGCTCGATTTGGAATTGCCCGGCATCGACGGCATCGAGGTAACCCGCCGACTCAAGGCGCGCCACGAGGCGATCGACGTCCTCATCCTGACCTCGTTCGATGACGAGAAGAAGGTCTACGAGGCCATCCAGGCCGGCGCTTCGGGCTATCTCGTCAAGCGGGTGCGCATCGAGCGCATCCTCGACGCCATCGACGAGGTGCGTCAGGGCGGAATCGTCCTCGAACCGATCATCGCCCGCCGTTTCTGGACCTACTTCGACAGCGTCCGTCGCATGCCGCCAGAATCGTCACAGGGCGGCACCGCGCGCGTCGAACACGTCGAGGATTTCGGCCTCAACAAAATCGAGCGCGAAGTCCTGCTGTTCATCGCCAAAGGCCTCACCAACAGCGAGGTGGGCGAGGCGATGAAGATCGATTGCCGCCGCGTGCGCTGGCTCCTCTCGTGCATCTACAAAAAGATGGGCGTGCACACGCATGTCGACGCCGTGGTGCGGGGCATCCAGAGCGGCTTGATCGAGCTGTGACTTCGATGCGCCAGGAGGCGTCCGCGGATTTCGCGCGTTGATGAGCGCCTGTGGCCGTGAACGCCTCTGAACGCGGCTGCCGTCAGTCGCCGACAGGTCGGTAGAGCCGGTAGTCGATCTCGGGAAAGATGTTGTCCCTCGCCTCGACGTGTCTGAGCCACGGCTCGTTGACCTCGCCACCGCGCAGCTGCTCGTGCAGTCGGGTGAAGCGCAGCAGGTGCTCGCGCGTCCGCTTGGTCGCGTATTCGACCATGGTCCCGGTCTTCATGATGAAGGCCCAGTCCGAGGACTGCGCGAGGAGGAGCTCTCTGGCCGCCTGATTGAGCGCCCGCCGAGTGAGGCCGCTGGAGTCGGGGTAGTCGCGCGCCAGGGCGATCATGCGCTCGGTGGCCTTGTGCAGGTGGCGGTAAATCCAGTCGTTGGAGCTGTCGAGCCAGACATCGACGTAGCCGCCCGCGCCCCAGGAGCACATCGGCGGCGTCGCCATCTGGTTTTCCGGATTGTCGCGCAGGTAGTCCGACGGCGTGGCCAGACCAAAGACGTGCTGCTCGCGCGCGGCCTTGCGCACAAAGGCTTCGATGAACTCGGGCCCTTCGAACCACCAGTGCCCAAAGAGTTCGGCGTCATAGGGCGCCACGACGACGGGTTTGCGGCCCGGCATGACCGACGCGAGGTAGGCGATTTGGTGCTCGCGGTTGAACATGAAGTTGCCGGCGTGGACTTGGACGCGCTCCATCGCCGCGCTCCGGTCGTAGAGGGCCTTCTCGCCGCTGCGGCCAGTGATGCGGTGGTATTTGATACCGGTGTTTTTCCGCTCGCCCGTCGGCTGGATGTAGGGGCGGATGTAGTCGAGGTCGAGGTCGTAGCCGATGTCCCGGTAGAACTCGCGGTAGCTGAAGTCGCCCGGGTAGCCGTGCTCGGCGCTCCAGACCTGCTGGCTCGACTCGGGATCGCGGCCAAACGCTGCCACGCCGCTTGGCGTGTAGATGGGCGCGTAGACGCCGTAGCGCGGGCGAGGCTGGCATCGAGGACGCCGTGCGAGTCGACAAAGAAGTAGCGGATGCCCTCAGCAGCCAGAACGCGATCAAGCCCGGGGAAGTAGCCGCACTCTGGAAGCCAGATGCCGGGCGGGTTGCGGCCAAAGGTCTGGCGATAGTGCGCGGCGGCCAGCGCGATTTGGGCCCGCACCGCCTCGGGAAAGCGCTGCATGAGGGGCAACAGGGCATGCGTGGCGCCGCTGGTGATGATCTCGATGTGGCCCTCTTCCTGGAGGAGGCGGAAGGCGCCGACGAGATCGCGGCCGTAGTTCACATGGAAGTGCTCGCGCAGCATGAGGAAGCGCTCGCGATAGAAGATGGCGAGCTCTTGCGCGGCGCGGTCGTTTTTCAGGCGCTCGACTTCCTTTTCGGCCAGCTCGCAGAGGCGGTCGATGCGCCGGGCGTAGCGGGTCATCAAGAGCTCGTCGCGCAACATCGAGATGAGGGGCGAGGTGAGCGTCAGCGTCAGGCGAAAGGGGACGCGGTCACGGCGCAACCTGTCGAAGGCGATGAGGAGCGGCAGATAGGTCTCGGTGATCGCCTCGTAGATCCAGTCTTCCTCCAGAAAGTCTTCGTATTCGGGGTGACGGACGAAGGGGAGGTGGGCGTGGAGAACGAGCGAGAGATAGCCTTGCATGAGGCGGGGTCTCCGGGCGACCGGGAGGGGCGCCGGGGGGAGCGAAGGGGCACTGCGGCGATGGTCGACAGCCCGCTTGGCGCGATGAACGGCGGTCCAGGCACGCGACTTTCGCCAAGCTGGCAGCACCTGGAGGCGCGGGATGCGTCGTCATCAACAGGGCGTCGGTGTTCGGACGTGAGAGACGGCGACCGACTCAGTGCGCGGGCGGCTCGTCGTCCTCCTCGGCCGTGTCGTTCCACTGACGCGCGGCGAGTGTGTCGCTCGATGGCCGCCGATTGCCCCAGGCGTCGAGCAAGGTGCCGCTCCATGGTCCGCCGCTGGCGCGCGTGCCGAGCGAACGCGTCTTTTCGTCTGCGCTGTCTGTGGCGTCAGAGGCGGCGGCACGGTCTTCCTGTGGCCAGTTCGAGGCGCCGATGAAGCGCCCGCTCATGCCTCCCGAGGCCTGGTAAAGCAGCGCCCGCAGCGTCTTCGAGAGCGGCGGCAGGGCGGCCTTTTCCTCGCGCTCGGATTGGCGAATGGCTTCGGCGACGCTGGAGGCCGACACATCGAAGGGCAGGCGGATGAACCGGTCGTCGATGAGCGGCGAAGGCGCGTCCGTTGGCAGCTGCACGGCGTTGGAGGCGGGACCGATGCGCATCACGTCGCCCTCAGAGGAGAAGGCCACCAGCTCGACGCGGTAGGTGAGCCCCGGCTGCAGTCCGTGAAAATACCAGGAGCGGTCGTTCAGCGTGCATTCGAGCTCGCGCACCATCTGATCGCCCGCGAAGAGGCGCAGGCACGTCACAGCGCCCCGCATCCGCTGCAGCCTGGCCAGCGTCTCCTGGGAAAAGTCCCAATAGAGGTAGAGCGCGTAGGGGCCCTTGGTGATGAGGACCAGGCTCTCTTCGTCGTAGCTTTCGGGAAGTTCGCCGAGCGCTTCGTCATAGGGCAGGACGCCTTCGAGCGCCTCGTTGAGAAAGAAGGGGTCGGAGCACTGGGCGCGCGCCTTGCCAAAGGCCTGGACGAGCTCGCGTTCGGTCTCCTCTCGTTCTTCTGGCAACAGGTTTTCCCCGACTTCGTGCCCGCGCTGGCCATCGCCCGCGTCGGCAGCCACTTCGGCGGGCGCTTCTTCGTCGACGCCACCGCGCTTGGCGGCGCTCTCGTCGACGGGCGGATTGACCGCGTTGTCGGCGTTTTGAACCGCCACTGGCGCGTTCATGGACGATGTCGCCCCGGTCGAAGACACGCCGTTCGCGTTGGCCGCTGGCGTTGCCTCACAGTCGACATTCCTCTTCGAGAACGCCCTGTTGAGCGCGGCCACCAGCTCGCCCTTGGTCTTCAGGCGGGAAAATCCGGGCCCGACATGCTCCCTGGCCAGCTCGCGCAGCGCCTTCACGGTCATGTTCTGAAAATTCGCCACCATTCTGTCGTTCCTCGACTGGTTGAATGCCTGCTCGCGCGGCGCGCCGGGGTGTCCTGCCTGCGGGCGTGTGCCGCCTTGTCTGTTCGGTAAGGGGTCGCAAGAGGAGAGGCGCCAAAGTCGGGGCAATAGAAGAGACCTTAATAGGCGGAAAGAACGCGATGATTCGCGCCGCTGATCCCAAATCCACCCGGGCCAAGGCATTGGCGCCCGACCCCTTGACTGCCCTCCCAAAAATCGGCGCGCCTTCTATTCAAGAGGCATGGGCCGGTCAAGCTGGCTCTAGAGAGAGAAAGGCTATTGTTCGATTTTGAAGAGGCAGCGCGAAGCATTGTTTGTTTTTTGAATTTTCATTTGTTCATCGATGAATGAATTGCGAGCGTATTGGCCATGAAGAGGGCTGGGGGCAATTGTAAGCATATGGGCGCTTTTGTGTGCCTGCATCCTTCCTCTCTGGCCGTCCCAGCTCTTGACAAACGCGCGCCCGCTGGCCGAGTGCCCGCCCGCCGCGACCTGCTGATCGCGCCGCCTCTCACTCGCACCCACATTTACAGAGGAGACAACCGTGAGCTCGGCCAAAGCAACCTGCCTCTACGCGACCTTCGACGCCCTGCCTGCCGCGAGTGGTCGGGCGAGGCGTTCGCGCCAGCTGATCGACGCGCTGCGCGGCGACTACGAGTGCCACTGCGTCTGCCTGCAGGACGAGGGACAGGCGCTCTTCGAAGAGGTCGATGGCGTTCGTTACCGCCGCGTCATGGCCGAGGGACTGACGCTGAGCGAGTGCGTCGAGGTCTACGCGCAGACGGTGTGCGGCGAGCTCGAACGCCTGGGCGCCCGGATTGTCATTTTGGCCGATCCCTTCAGCGCCAGCGTGCTCTGCGGCCAGAAGGCGCGCGGCGAGCGCCGGATCATTTACGAGGCCTCTGGACTGCCCTCGTTCGAGCTTGAAGCCATCCAGCCCGACTGGCGCGACGAGTTCGACGCCGCGCACGAGGAGAGCCTGCGCCAGGCGCTGCGCGAACAGGAGCGCTTTTGTCTGCGCAACGCCGACGTGGTCCTTGTCGGATCGACGGTCACCGCCGAACTGGCGCGCGGCTGGGGAGTCTCTCCGGAGGCGATCGCGATCTTGCCGACATCTGCCGAGACGCTTTTGCCCGCCACAGATCGCAATCGCTCTGTCGATGCGCCGCTCGAGCTCTTTTTTGAGGGCGCGTTCGCGCCGTGGCAGGGCCTGTCCACGCTGTTCGAAGCCATCGCGTTGGCCCGCGCCCAGGTGCCCGTGCGCCTGACGATGATGGGCGCCGCCCGCCCCCGCGCCTTTATGGAGTCGCTCAGGCTGCGCCTTGAGTCGCTCGCGATTGGGGAAAACGTCACCCTGATGGAGCCGCTCGAAGGGCCCGCGCTCGCGCAGATGCTGCAGGGCATGGATGTCGGCGTCGTCCCGCTCGAACGCTGTCCGAGAAATGAGGTGCAGGGGGCGCCGCTCGCCAAGATGGCGACGTATCTCGGGGCCGGACTTGCAGTGCTGGCCTGCGATCTGCCGATGGCGCGTCAGCTCGTCGATGAGCGCTGCGCTCTCTTTTTTGAGCCTGGCAACGCCGCTCAGCTCGCCTCCCGGATTATCGAGCTCGCGCATTCGCCGTCGCGACGGCAGGCGATGGGCCAGGCGGGACGGCAGCACGCGGAGGAGTCCCTGTCGATGGCCCGCATGAGGGGAGCGTTGCTGGCCATCTGTGAAGATCTGCTGTCCGCGCCGCGGTCGGTGGCTGAGGCGCGAAGCGATGCCGCCGACTTTGACCTCGCCGCTGCCTGCGCGTGGCTGCGCGCGGCGAATGAAGGCGCCCGGGCGGACGAGGACGACGAGGCGGACGACGATTTTGAGGAGCTCGCAGAGGAAGAGCTCGAAGAACTTGAGATGGAGCCGCTGGACGATGAGTCGGCCGAGGCTGACGGGGGAGAGTCGCCATCCGCAGCGCGGGCGGACGCCAGTGTCCCGGCCCAGGTCGGCGCCGGGGAGGACGTGGCGCGGGCAAAAGGCGCGGAAGCAGCCCGGGAGGCGGAGGACGACGCCGACGAGGCGACGGTCATGGACCTCGACGACCTTTTGGATGATGCCAGCGACGACGAGAGCGAGCCTCAATACGCGTTGACCGAGTCGCTGGCGCGCGAACTCGCCGAATGCCTGGGACAGAAGCATGGGGCGCGTTCTCCCAAGAGTGGCATGTCGCTGTCGGACGAGTGGCTCAGCCATGTCCTGCTCGGCTACGCGCCGTTTGCGGTCGATCTCGGCGATGATGGACCGCCCGCCGCCGTCGAGTTTTCGCCAGTTCCGCGCCACCACTGAGCGCCTTGGCGCGCGCACCTCTTCAATGGCCGGATGTCGGCGTGCCCGCGTCTATGGGCGCCTGGCCTCGCCGCGCCAAAAAAGGGGCCGGAGCACCGCGCCGCTCCCCGTGTTTCGGGAGAAATCAGGGGTGGCCCGGTCATTTTTTCGCTCCCGCCGGGACGTGGCCCTAGGATGCGCCGCCCTTTGCCCCAAGACCGGCACACCCCCTTCTCGGTCGGCCCACGCCGACCTTCACCTTTTGCCGCCAACGCACAGACCGAATGGGTGCCCACACCATGGATCAACGTCGAATCCTGATTGTCGATCACGATGAGAAGTTCGCTCTCTCCCTGGCCACAGGACTGCACAAAGCCGGCCTTCAGACCGCGCTCGCCCACAATGTGAGCGATGCCCAGCAGGAGATCGAAAACCGCAACCCGCGCATGGTCATCCTGCGCGCCGAGTTGCCGCAGCAGTCGGGCTTTTCGCTCACAGGCGTCTGGAAGAAGCGCTACCCGACACTGCCGATCCTCCTCATCTCCGAGGCCAACAAAGAGGCGCTCGACGCGCACCGCAACAGCCCCAACGCCGCCCATGGCTACCTGCAGATGCCCTTCAAGCCTGCGGCGCTTGTCTCGGTCGTCAAAGAGATGATCGCCGCCTTGGATCAGCTCCAGCAGCACTCGGGAGGCGACGATGTGAGCAGCGCGCTGGACAGGCTCGACAAGCCCAGTTCCGCCCCAGGGATGCCGCCGCCGCTGAAGCCGCCGCCCGTGCCCAAGCGCGAGCGGCGCAGCGCCATCACCGAGGACGATCGCACCTTCCTTTCGCGCACCTTTGCCTCGATCGCCGAGCGCAAGGCCGAGCTTTTGGCTGACGCAGCGACGCACAAGAAGCCGACGTTCAGCCGCAAGGATTTGGCGACGCCCGAGGGCAAGCTCCAGGTCCTGCGCGAGGAATTGCGCCAGCGCGAGAGTCAGATCGCCCGCCTCAGCGAGATTTGGACCACGCGCGATCGCGAGCAGATCGCCCTCGACGACCGGCTCCACGAAAAGGAGATCGAGGTCGAGACGTGCAAGCGCCAGATTGAAGACATGATGCAGCGCTTCGCCGAGGCGCAGCAGGCCTACCTCAAGCGCGAGGAACTCCACGGGGCCACGATTGACGAGCTGATCCTGCAGAAGTTCTCGCAGGAGAAGGATCTGATCGAGGTCGTCGCGGGCAAAGAGAAGGAGCTCAACCTTCTGAAGAAGGAGCTGCAGCACCGCGAGGACGACATCGACGCGCGCGACGCGGAGCTCGAACAGGCGGCGCGGGATGCCGAGGCGCTGCGTTCGTCGGCGGAGCAGGCGGCCTACGAGTCGAGCCAGCGCGAGTGGGCGCTGTATCAGCTGCTGGCCATGCGCGAGACGGAGATTGAGGGCCATCTTGAAGACCTCGAAACCGTCTGCGAGCGCCTTGAGGCGGTGAAGGGCGAGCGCGACGCGCGGGTTGACCAGGCTGCAAGGGAGCGCCGGGAGCTCACGGCGACATTCGACCGCGAGATCAGCCTGCGCGAACACGCGTTGCGTGAACTCTCCGAGCGCCTGGCGGAACGTGAGAGCGCCATCGGCTTTTTGCGTTCCGAGATCGACGTGCGCATGGGCGAGGCGCGGGAAAAATACGCCGAGCTCGAAGAAGAGTTGCTTCAGGCGGAGGAAGCGCTCGGCAGCCTCGACGACGAGTGCCAGAAGGTGCGCAACCAGCGCGATGGCCACTTTCAGTCGCTGACGATGCGTCTGAGCGAGCGCGACGATTGGATTGAGAGGCTCAACGCTGAACTCGACGCCGAACGCCAGCGCGCGCACGACCAGGAGGAGGACCTTACCGCCAGGATCGCCGCCCATCTGGATCGGATCAGCGAGCTCGAAGGGGAGTTGGAGGCGCTGCAGGCGCACAGCGCGGGTGTCGAGAGCGAGCTCAGCGCGACCATCAAGAGCCTCAACGCCGACTTGGAAGGCACGCGCGAGGCGCTCGCCAAGGCCGAGCAGGATCTCGTGACAGCGGCGGAGCGCTACCAGTCGTTACTCGATGCCAAGGACGCGCTGGAGGGCGAGCTGCGCGGCGAGATCGCGGATCGCGACGGCCGGATCGCGGACTGCGAGGGTCAGATCGCGGCGCTTCAGGGCGACTTGGAGGCGACGATCGAAGCCCGCGACGCGCTGGAAAACGAGTTGCGCGGCGAAATCGTGGATCGCGACGACCGGGTCACGGTGCTGGAAGGTGATTTGGCGTCGCTCGGTCTGGCCAAGGACGCGCTGGAGGGTGAATTGCGCGGCGAGATCGCGGATCGCGACGGCCGGATCGCGGACTGCGAGGGTCAGATCGCGGCGCTTCAGGGCGACTTGGA
>JAFVYB010000043.1 GCA_017500825.1 Myxococcaceae bacterium
CACATCAGCGCCACTCGACGCCGTCTCACCCTCCTTGGCGACATCCGCCGCAGGCGCAACCACCGCCGCGCTCGCTTCCGCCGCAGGCGCAGAGGCAACCACCTCGCCAGCAGACGATTCACTCGACGCGATCTGCGACACCGACGTCTGAACAGCCGCGTCCTGAGCGACCGTTTCCTGCGCGGCCCCCTCCCCTGCCACAGACGCTGCGCTATCAGCCTTTGGCTTGTCACCCGTCACCGCGCTCTCGGAAGAAGTCACTGGCGCGGAGGTGTTGGCCGCAGCTTCAACGGCGGTCGCGTCGTCCATTCCCATGGCGAGGAAACAACCTGCCAACGCGATGCGCGCGATCACCTGTCTGAGTTTCATTTCCCAAACCTCCTGTCTGGGTTGAAAAAGAAAGCGCGGGCCCTTAGTCGATGCGTTCACGCATTGCAAGCGGAAAATGCAAACTTTTCGCCCAAAGGCCTCTCCAAAGCGCGCACAAAGCTATTTTTATGCAATCATAAAGAATCAAAACGACAAGCCAAAAGCCGCTCATACATAGAAATTCTCCTTTATTTTCAATAACTTATAAAAAATCGCCCCTCCCCGCAAAAATGCATCTTTCGGCATACAAGGCGACAGCATTCAATCCTGCGACTGGATATTTCAAATGCATAAATGCAAAAAAATCCCTGACCACACGCCGTGATCAGGGATTTCTCACGCCCTTTCCGGGCAAACCGCTCTCGGTATCTCACTTGCAGACAGCGCGCGCGCGGCCTTCCTCGTGGAGCCAGGCGTTCTCGGCGCCGGCAATGTCGCCGTGCTTGGTCAGCTTGGCCTTGGCCTTCTTGGCCATCAATTCGTCGTAACGCGCGTCATCGACAAAGGCGACGATGCGGGCAATGCACGACTCGCCGTCGATCAGGCGCCAGGGGAAGCAGCCAATGGTGGCGCGGGTATTGAGCAAGAGGTCGATGTCGCCGCCCATGCACTCGGCGTGGACAATGCCGTGGTCGAACATCTCCAGGTGCATCAGTTGATATTTGTCGTCGGTGAACACGTCGCTCAGGCCCTTGCCGTATTTGGCGCGGAAAACCTTGTCGCACTCAGCGGCCTCGCGCGGCTGCCAGTCGCGGATCTTGGTGTTCATCGGGTGGTCGGCCGAGCCGCAGTCCACGCCAATCCAGCGCAGGTGCTTCTTCTTGGCCCACTCGGCGAACTCGCGGTCCGGGCCGGGGTGCTTGAGCATGTAGCGGCGTTCGTCGGCGGTCGGCTGGTCCCAGCCATAGTGATGGTAACCGGTGTGGATAATGAGGATGTCGCCGTCCTTCACCTCGACGCGGTCCTCGATCATCTTGGAGGTGTAGACCTCGTATTCACCCGCCGCGTCCGACAGGTCGACGATGGCGCCCTCGTGCATGAGGAAGTCGAGCGAGAGCGAAGCGATGTCCTTGCCGGGCGTGTAGAAGTGAATCTCGCCGTCGAGGTGCGTGCCCACGTGGTTCGAGTGCGTGAGCAGCTGCCCATTGGCGCCGTTGGGGGCCAGGCGCTTGAAATACTTCATCTGCAAGGGCTCGTAGGTCGGCCAGGGGGGGGTTCCGATTCCGAGCGGGATGGACAGTTCAATCGGCTTCATGACGGCTCCTGTCGTTTGTGGGGGATTGGGTGGGGAAATGGCGGCGCAATGGCTCGCGCAAGAAAACAGGACGCCGGGCCAACCCCGAGCGTCCCGGCGCCTCTCTCAACCATTTGGGGGGCGCTTTCAAGGGGATGATGCGCCCGTGAATAAATTCCGTCCTGGGCGCGCCCAAGCGTCCCGAGGCGGCCAAAGACCTCGAAGAGCTCAGAAGAAAAACTGCAGCGCCGCGCGGCGATCGCCCCCGGAAATCGATCCCAGCCTGCGCCCACTGGCGTCGCGCACTGTTCCATCCGCCTCGACGCGTCCCAGCCTGCGCCCACTGGCGTCGCGCACTGTTCCATCCGCCTCGACGCGTCCCTGACGGCGGCCACTGGCGTCGCGCACCGTTCCATCCGCCTCGACGCGTCCCTGCCTGCGCCCGCTGGCGTCGCGCACTGTCCCGTCGTCCTCGATGCGCCCCTGACGGCGGCCACTGGCGTCGCGCACTGTCCCGTCGCGCTCGACCGTGCCCAACCTGCGCCCTGATGCGTCGCGCAGCTCACCGCGCCCATGGGCCATCACTGGGCCGGACCAGACAAAAGCGCAGGCAATGGCGAGGACAATCGAAGCGCGGCGAACCGTTTTGTGACGGGGATTCATGGTTGAACTCCTTGGTAGAGGGAAAAGTCGGCAAACATCGGCGATCAACACACATCAGTCGCTTCGAGACGCGCGCAACCATAGGGCGCATCTATATTAATGATGCGTCGCGGAGGGCGGCTGGGTGGGATATTTGGGCAGATCAACACCCTCGCGGCCAAAGGCGAGGCGGCGTCCTTTGTCCAGCAGGGCGCTGACATGAAAGACGCGCCACTCGTCCTCAATCAAATCGATGCGCAATTGCAGCGTCATTTGTCGGTTGCCGAGACCAATCGAGCATTCGCTGGCGACATCGTGTCCCACGAGGATCTTGCGGGCTGTTCTGAACGTCTGCTTACCCTTGGTGAACGTCAGATCGCAGCCCATCGGCGAAACGCGCTTTTGTTTGGAATACAGCGACGAACGGCACTGGATTTGTCCGCTGAAAGCGTCGCCCGAAGTCGCCATGGACCAAATCGCCGCCAACGCCGCCGCCGGATCCGCCGTTCCGCCCTCGCCCGAGGCGAACGCGCCCAATTGCCGCGCCGTCTCCGCGTCGAGCATGGCCACCGCCTTTTGCAATTCACCGCGCGTCCAGCGGCGCATAAACGTCTCGGCCGTCATGGTGCCGACTGAAAGCATTTTACCCGCTGTCTCGCGATCAAGCTTTTCATCGCCCTGGCAGGCGCCGACCAAAAAACAAGCGATCAAAAAAACGCCTACCAGAGCCGCGTTTCGATTCCGGGAATTTTTCATGTCATGCCTCGTCCAAAAAACTATTTCGCATCCATTCATCGACACAATGCATTCACGGACCGACTCATTCAGGCCGCGACGCGCCAACAGCGCTGTTTAATTTTTTGAAATGGGCGGCATCGTCACGCCTTTGTCCTCGTCGACGACGACATTTCCCTGAATGGTCTGCAAAACAAAGGTGGCGATCTTCCAGCCGCCGTTTTTTCTATCCTCGACCAAATCGACATAAAACGGCAACTGACCGGTCGACATATCGGGCCAGCTCTCTTTCTTTTTACATGTGCCGCCGATGCGCGCCCGCGCGATTTGAAAGATCGATTTGGCCTTTTTTCGATCTTTTCGATGCTTCAGGCCGCACTCGATTTTATCGACTGAACGCCATTTTTCCGGAACGCGCTCGCGCAACAAATAAAGCCCGCCGACAGCGCCCACTTCATTGTTTTGCGCGGCGTATTGTTCGAGCGCGAGGACGGCTTTATCCGAGAGATACCCCTGCGCCCGCGGCCATTGCTCACGCATCAGGGCAAGCCAAAAGGTTTCGACGTTTTGATTGGCCTGCTTCGCCAGCTCCAGGGCGCGCATGTCTGATTCCAAATAAAAATCGGCCAATTTGCCCACGCCAACGGCGCCCAGAATAATGCAGCCAATGACAAACCAGGTCGCGTTGCTGAAGCGCTCGTCGCTCTTCCAGGAAATGCGGTATCCGTAAGGCATGTCGTTCTCCTGGCCAAAGGGCATTGCGCTCGCCGACCTGTTTATTTGTTTTATTGGGTTGATTTAAAAATTCGCCCCGCTGTCGCGCCCTTCGCCAAATCCCAGCTTGGCCAGGCGGTAGCGCAGGGAGCGAAAGGAGAGGCCGAGGAGTTTGGCGGCGCTCGTGCGGTTGCCGTTGGTCCGCGAGAGCGCCTGCTGAATGAGGTGGCGCTCCAGGCTCTCCAGGTGGCTTTCCAGATCGAGTCCGCCTTCGGGCAAATCGAGGCGCATGCTGTCTTCGAGCTGGACAGATTCGCCGCGCACAGTGGCCGGCAGGGTGTCGAGCTCGATGCAGCCGCCCTCGCACAGCGTCACCGCGCGCTCCATGGCGTTCTGCAGTTCGCGGACATTGCCCGGCCAGGCGTAGCGGCACAGCCTTGAGGCCACTTCCTCTGTCAGGACAGGCGCGCCCACGCCGAGCTCGCTGGCGGTCTCCTCGAGGAAGTGTTGCGCCAGAGGGACGATGTCTTCGCGGCGCTCGCGCAGAGGGGGGACGCAAATCTGGATGACGTTGAGCCGATAGAAGAGGTCCTCGCGGAAGCGAGAGGCGCGCACCTCGGCGGCCAGATCGCGGTTGGTCGCCGCCACCAGGCGCACGTCAATCTCGACATCGCGCACGCCGCCCACCGGCCGCACGCGCTTTTCCTGCAAGGCGCGCAGCAGTTTGACCTGGGCCGAGAGGGGCAGCTCGCCGACTTCGTCGAGAAAGAGGGTGCCGCCCTGCGCCGCCTTGAACAGGCCGGGGTTGTCGCCGATCGCGCCGGAAAAGGCGCCGCGCACATGGCCGAAGAGCTCGCTTTCGATCAGGCCCTCGGGGATGGCGCCGCAATTGATGGGGACGAACGGGCCGCGTAAGCGGGCGCTCTGCTGGTGCAATGCCCGGGCGACGAGCTCTTTGCCGACACCCGACTCGCCGACGACGAGGACGTTGGTCTTGCTCTGGGCCACCTTGTCGATCAGCGTCTGGACTGTCCGCATCGCCGCGCTCTGGCCGACGAGTTCGCGGCCGCGCCGGTGCGCCGGGGTGCCGAGCTGGATCTTCAGCGATTCGTTCTCGCGCGACAGTTCGCGCTTTTCGAGCGCCCGGTCGATCAGGAGGGCGAGCTCCTGATTTTTGAAGGGCTTCATCACGTAGTCGTAGGCGCCCAGGCGCATGGCTTCGAGCGCGTTCTCGACCGTGGCAAAGGCGGTGACGATGATGACCTCGGTGGTCGGCTGGCTGACCTTGAAGGCGCGCAGGACATCGAGGCCGCTGTGCTCGCCGATGCACAGGTCGCAGAGCACGAGATCGAAATCCTGGCGCTCGCCGAGCTCGATCGCCTGCCTGGCCTCGCCGATCAGCGTCGCCTGGTGGCCGAGCTTGCGCAGGAAGATGCCCAGGTATTCGCGAAGGGAAAGCTCGTCGTCGACGATGAGAATGTTGGCCATCACTGCCTCCACTGTGCCTGGCGCCCGCGACAAACCGCGGCGCTGTCGCCTGCGCCCTCAGCCCGACGCCTCAGGGGGCCGTCCGCTCGACATGTGGCGCGCCTTGGGCCTCACGACATGGCAGGACGACGCGAAAAGTCGTCCCCTCGCCCTCGCGACTCGTCACCTCGATACGACCTTCATGCGCCTGGACAATGCCGTGGGCGATGGAGAGCCCAAGTCCGGTCCCGCCCTGCTTGGTGGTGAAAAACGGATCGAAGAGGGAGGAGAGGTGCCTCTCGGCGATGCCCACGCCCGTGTCGCTGACGACGATCTCGACCGCGCCGTCTGAGAGCCTTTGCGCTGTAACGCGGATGTCGCCGCCTTCCTGCCGCAGCGCCTGAGCGGCGTTGACGAGCAGATTCCAGATCACCTGTCCCAGCTGATCTGCGTCGCCAAAGAAGGGCAACGACTCGGGCAGCGACTCGACGATGGTGAAGGCCTTGTCCGTGGGGCGGTTGCGCAGCAGGGCGAGCGAGGTGTGGATGGCGCGCGCGAGGTCGAAGTGGCCGGGCTGCAGCGGCCGCGGGCGGGCAAAACGCAAAAAATCGGTGATCAGGGCATCGAGGCGGTCGGCTTCGCGGAGCACGATGTCCATCAGTCGACGGTCTTCGGCGTCGAGTTGGGCGCTTTCGCTCAAAAGCTGAACGCTGCCGCTCATCGATGCCAGCGGGTTGCGCAACTCGTGGGCCAACCCGGCGGAGAGCTGCCCCAGCGCGGCCAGTTTTTCCGATCGCTGAACGGCCTCGGCCATGGCGTGCCGGTCCGTCAAATCGGAGAGCGAGATCACGAGCCCCGCGTCGGCGACGCGATTGGGCGCGATGAGAGGCGCCGCAGAGACCCCCAGCCAGCGTCGCTCGCCACTCGGCACAGACAACTCCGCCTCAAAGTCGCCACTCGCGCGCGAGGCCCACCCGGCCAAATCGTCGTGCCAAAACGGCAGCACTTCGCCCACAGGCCGTCCGAGAAGTCCTGGCGCGCCCTGCCCGAGAATGCGTTCCGCGGCGGGGTTAAGCGAGGAGACGCGCCCCTGGCCGTCGATGGTCAAAATACCGCTCGGCACAGAGCGGACGATGTCCTCGTGGAGCTGTTCCAGCGCCTGATAGGCCTCCTCGCGGACGACGAGCGCTTCTCTGGCCTTGCGCAGCTGTTCGGCGAGATAGCCGGCGAGCAGGCCGGTCAGGCAGATGGCCCCCAGGTCGATGAGCAAAAGGCCCAACAGGCGCGAGGTGTTGGCGCTCGTCGCGGCCAGAATCGGCGCGGGCAACCACTGCTGCTGTTGGCCAATCGTGAAGAAGACGAAGAGCAGGCAGGCGACGGCCGTGGCAATCAAGGCGCTGCGGCGCGTCAGAACGTTGGCGGCGCTGACGACGCACAGCGGCAGAAGAAAGACAAAGATGCTCTCCGTGCCACCTGTCAGATAGACGACGACATTGGCGAAGGCGACATCGCCCAGCGCCTGCACAAAGGCGAAGCGCGGCGAGACCTGCTTCGATTTGCGCAGAACAAAGAGGTAGGCGAGCGAGGCGGCGTAGCTGACGAGAATGGCGATGAAGAGCGACTGTTCGACGATGCCCAGCTCTTCGACTTGCGCCCGATAGATGAAGGTCGAGGCGAGCGTCAGCAGGCAGGAGACGAGCACAAGACGCGTCAACGTCAGCCAGACGAGCTTGCGGTAGAGCGGTTCGGCGCTGGACAGGGAGGAGTCGACGTTCATCGGTCAGCGATTGGAGAGGCCTCGTCCCGGCGACGGAGAGACAGACCGAAGCCCGCGCGCTCCCGCCTGGAGCTGGTCTCAGCCGACGGCGCCCGCCAGCGAGAAGATGGGCAGATACATGGAGATGAGCATGCCGCCACAGACGCCACCCATGCCGACCATCAGCACCGGCTCGATCATCGCCGTCAGCGCATCGACCGCCGCATCGACTTCGTCGTCGTAAAAGTCGGCGATCTTGTTGAGCATCTGGTCGAGCGCGCCTGTCGACTCGCCGACGGAGATCATCTGAACCACGAGATCGGGGAAGATCTTCGTCTCGCCCAAAGGCTCGGCGATCGTCTTGCCCTGAGAGATCTTGTCGCAGACGTAATAAATCGACTCCTCGATGCGCATGTTGCCGGAGGTCTTGGCCACGAGGTCGAGGCCATCGAGGATGGGGACACCCGAGCTGACCATGGTGCCCAGCGTGCGCGTGAAGCGAGCCACCGCGTTCTTGCAGATGAGGTCGCCAAAGAGCGGCAGCGTCAGCACCGTCGTATCGAAGACCTTCCGCGTCTTCTTGTTGGTGAGGATGAAATAGACGAGCGCGATGATGGCGGCCATGACGCCGGCGCAGTGCGGCCAGTAGGTCTGCATCCACTCTGACATGGCGACGACGATCTTGGTCGGGCCGGGCAATTCACCGCCCATGTCGGAGAACATCTTTTCGAAGGTCGGGATGATGAAGAGGAGCATGCCCGCCACGATGCCAATCGCGACGAAGAGGACGATGACCGGGTAGGTGAGCGCGCCTTTGACCTTTTTTTTGAGCTTCGAGCTCTTCTCGATGTGGGCCGCCAGGCGGTTGAGGATGGTGTCGAGGATACCGGCGACCTCGCCCGCGGCGACGAGCGACGAATAGAGCGTGTCGAAGACCTTGGGATGCTCCCGCAGCGAATCGGCGAAGGTGGCGCCGCCCTCGACCTTGCTCTTGACCGCGTTGAGCACCCGCTTCATCTCGGCGTTCGACTGCTGGCCCGCCAGAATCTCCAGGCACTGCACAAGCGGCAGACCGGCGTCGATCATGGTGGCAAACATACGCGTGAAGACGAGCAGGTCCTTCTGCGGAACGCCGCCGAGCCCCGGGAGGCTGATTGAGGCCGGCTTCTTCCTGATCTTGCCGACGGGAGTCAGCCCCAACGACAGCAGGCGCGCCTCGACCGCGCGCGCGTCAACGGCTTCCATCTCGCCTTTGCGCTTGTCTCCGTTGCGTGTCGTCGCCTCCCACAGCCAGAGGGAGGGCTTTGCCTGAGGGCTCTTCTGAAGTGCGGTGCTCGGTGAGGCCATGGAAGGCGCTCCTCGTCAGTGTGTGAAGTTGTGTTTCGTTCGCGCGGACTCATCGCCAGTCGATGGCGCCGCGCCCTGGCCTGTCGCGAAAAGACGGTTCAGCGCCCCGGGGGCCTCTGCATTCCGGCCGGCCGCGCCGGTCCCTGTCCCATTGAGCTCAGCATGTTGCGCAACTCTTCAGGATCGGACGTGCGCGAGAAGGCGTTCTCGGTGCTGATCAGGCGCCGCTGCACCAGGCTGCACAGGCTCTGGTTGAAGGTCTGCATTCCGAACTTCTGCTGCCCCATCTGCATCTGCGAGTAGATTTGATGGACCTTGTCCTCGCGGATGAGGTTTCGGATGGCCGGATTGGGAATCATGATCTCCAGCGCCATCACGCGGCCCGGGGCGTTGTAACGCGGCAACAGCGCCTGACACATGACGCCCTCCAGAACGAACGAGAGCTGCGCGCGCACCTGTGGCTGCTGGTAGGGCGGAAAGACGTCGAGGATGCGGTTGATCGTCTGCGTGGTGCTGTTGGTGTGCAGCGTCCCGTAGGCGATGTGCCCCGTCTCGCCGATGGTGAGCGCCGACTCGATCGTTTCCAGGTCGCGCAGCTCGCCGACGAGGACCACGTCCGGATCCTGGCGCAGGATGTATTTGAGCGCCGTCTTGAAGGACCGCGTGTCCGAGCCGATCTCCCGCTGATTGACGAGGCTGTTCTTGTGCGAGTGCAAAAACTCGATGGGGTCCTCGATCGTCATGATGTGCTCATGACGATCGGTGTTGATGCGGTCGATAATCGAGGCCAGCGTCGTCGACTTGCCCGAACCTGTCGGCCCGGTGACGAGGATGAGCCCGCGCGGTTTGTTGGCCAGCTCCGCGACGATGGGCGGCAGTCCCAGCTCGCTGAAGGTGTGGATCTTGAACGGAATGGTGCGGATGGCCGCGCCCACCGCGCCGCGCTGGACAAAAAAGTTGGCCCTGAATCGGCACAGCCCCTTCACGCCAAAGGACAAGTCGAGCTCGTTCTCCTCCTCGAACTTGCGCTTCTGGGCGTCGGTCATGACGGAGTAGCACAGCTGCTTGGTCTCGACGGGCGTGAGCGGCGCCGTCTTGAGCGGGATCAGCTTGCCGTCGATGCGCAGTTGGGGCGGCGAGCCCGTCGTCAGGTGCAGGTCACTGGCCCCCTGATCGAACATGGCTTTGAGGAACTGGTGAAGATTGGCCACTGGTCTTGTCCTTATGAAAGTCGAAAGAAGATCGGCGCCGCGAACTTACTGAACAAATCACTGAACGCAGACGCGAAAAATCCTGTTGGATGGCGCAGGCAAAGGAGGGCGCCCACAAAGGGCCAGGCACCCCCGCAAGCATCGCCTCCCCTACCCCGGCGGCACAGGCGCTCAGCCCATCGTGTCCGGCGCCGTGTTGCCGATGACCTCGTCGAGTGAAGTCACGCCTTCCATCATCTTATTGAGCGCCGCCATGCGCAGCGTCTGCATCCCCAGGCGAATGGCTTCCTGCTTCAGCTCGACGGACGAAGCGCCATTGATGATGAGATCTTTGAGGCCGTCCCACAGAGGCATGACCTCAAAAAGCGCGATGCGCCCTTTGTAGCCGCGGTCGTTGCACTTGGGGCAGCCGCCCTTCTCGAAGAGCTGGAAGGAGCCGATGCGCTCGGGGGGGACGCCCGCCTTGATGAGCGTGGCCTCGTCGGTCTTGGCCGGTCGCTTGCACTCAGGGCACAGGCGACGCGCCAGGCGCTGGGCGAGAATGAGGTTGACAGCGGCGGTGACGAGGAAGGGCTCGACGCCCATGTTGAGCAGACGGCTGACCGTGCTCGGCGCGTCGTTGGTGTGCAGCGTGGAGAGCACCATGTGGCCGGTGAGCGCGGCCTTGATGCCGATCTCGGCTGTCTCAAAGTCGCGAATCTCGCCGATCATGATGATGTCGGGGTCCTGGCGCAGGAAGCTGCGCAGCGCGGCGGCGAAGTTGAGCCCGATCTCGTCGTGCATCTGCACCTGGTTGATGCCGGCGAAGTTGAATTCGACGGGGTCCTCGGCGGTGGAGATGTTGTCGGTCACTTTGTTCAGCTCGGAGAGCGCCGAATACAGCGTCGTCGTCTTGCCCGAACCGGTCGGCCCGGTGACGAGCACCATGCCGTAGGGTCGCTCGATGGCGTCCTTGAACCACTGCAGTGGCTTAGGTTCAAAGCCGAGCTTCGTCATGTCGACTTCGAGGTTCGACTTATCGAGGAGACGAAGGACGACCTTCTCACCAAAGAGCGTCGGACAGACCGAGACGCGGAAGTCCATCTCCTTGCCCTTGCCGAGCTTGAGCTTGATGCGGCCGTCCTGAGGCAGGCGGCGCTCGGAGATGTCGAGCGAGCTCATGATCTTCAGACGCGAGATAACTGCGTTCTTCAACGCCATGGGCGGGCGCGTGACCTCGTAGAGCGCGCCGTCGACGCGGAAGCGGACGCGGAAGACCTTCTCGTAAGGCTCGATGTGGATATCGCTGGCGCCCTTCTGAATGGCGTCGAGCAGGATCATGTTGACGAGCTTCACGACCGGCGCGTCCTCGGCCATCTTGGCCGCCTCGGCGATGTTGTCGTCCTGCTCCTCGACGACCTCGACGCTCTCCTCGTCCTCCTCAAATTCGCCGAACGAGAACTCGGCATCGAGTCCACTCTTGGGCGCGTAATACTTCTCGATGGCCGCCTTAATGGCGATCTCCGAGGCCACGATGCACTCGATGTTGTAGCCGGTGATGAACTTGAGGTCGTCGAGCGCGAAAATGTTGGCCGGGTCGCTCATGGCCACGATCAGCGAGCTGGCAACGCGGTTGACGGGCAGGACCACGTGCTTCTCGCAGATCTCCTTGGGGATGAGCTTGATGATCTCCGGATCGACCTCGAACTCGTCGAGGTTGATCGACGGGACACCGTATTGCTTGGAGAGAAACTCGACGAGCTTCGACTCCTCGATCGCCCCCGTCTTGATCAGGTGGTAGCTGAGGCGGCCGCCCTCCTGGCTCTGATCGCTCACGGCCTTTCGCAGCTGCGCCACCGAAATTAGGTTGCCGCGGACCAACAGTTCTCCAAGGCGATTGCTCATCTCTCTAGGATTCCTCCGTGCGGGATCGAGGTCAAAAAGCCGCGCCCTCATAGGAGTGGGGCTCCCCAAAATCAAGAAACCACGCCGCCCTGAAGAAATCGCGTTCGCCCCCCTCCAAAGGCGCGCCGCCATGGGCAGACCTGTTGCCCATCGACACATCGTTTTTTTGAATCAAACATAACATCCAAAAAACAACAAAACACACAAATCAACATTATCAAACACACAAAAAAATAAATACCAAGAGACCGCGGCGTCATTAATCAACAGCCGCAATCCTATCAAAAACTAAACTGTCCTAAAAATACTGAACAAACGGCCACAATCTCTTTTGTCGACAAGCCCTACACCGCTACCCAGGCAAATTTTTTCTTGAAAAATCAAATAGTTAGACCGCTAAAGCGCCATTTTTCGCGCCCATCCGTCAACTGGCCAATCATATTTCTGTCTATTTTTGGACAGTATTTTTTGGGGATTCACAAACATTTTGCTTGCAATTCACAATCATCACACCATTTATTCCCCAAAACTTCAAGTTCAACAAAAGGAGCTCGACATCAATTAGCAGGTTTTACCCCTCACCCCAGGAGTCCCCCATGATGAGAACAAATCGCGCCCCCCAATTCGACCTCGACCAGGCCATCGAAATCAGTGACGGCAGCTACTGGATCGGCGTGCGCGAAGGCGTCCTGCTCGAATGCAACGTCTTTTTGCGCGTCTTCCGCCAGCGCTCCCAGCCAGCCGTCAACCTGATCATCGACCCAGGCCCGCCGGCGCACCTCAACGCGCTCTCCGAAAAGGTCTCCAGCGTCATCGGCGGCCTGAGCAAGCTCAACCTGGCCTTCGTCAACCATCAGGACCCTGAC
>JAFVYB010000044.1 GCA_017500825.1 Myxococcaceae bacterium
AAATACCGGTCATCTGAGGTGCTTAGGGCGACGGCGGCCTTTTGTCCCGCCCCGAATCCGAGCTACCGTAAAAAAGCCAAAAATTAAACTGAGCAAATGCCGCTCGTCTGAGGGGCGGGAAAGGAAAAGGGAGAGCGCGAGAGGGAAAAAACATGGGTTTTTCCCGCTCGCACAATGACGAATTAAATGCGTTTGAACGGGGCAGAGCAGGCGTCGACACGCCAATGTCAATTCGGGGCGATGCCGTGTCGTTGTCGATGGCGATTCAAGTCTTTGACGTGCCAATGTCGATTCGGAACGATGCCCTGCCGATGGCGAGTCAGGCCAACAAAAAGCGTTTTGGATATAAAAATTAAACCGAGCTAATTCGAGTTCGAATCAAAATAAAATCCGCCCAGCGCTCAAGCGTTTAAACAATGCGTCGGAGGCGTTCGAGCATCTCTTCATAGGATTCTTCCCGGGACGATTCGCCTGTCTGGGCGTCGACCGCCGCGCCTCGTGTGCCTGTCGACGGCGCCATGTCCGGCGCTGGCGAGGCAGCGGCAAATCCCCCTGCGCTGGGCAAGGGCAGGTGCTCCGCCTCCCGGCGTCGCGATTCTGTCCGCGCGCCCGCCATTGGCGAACGACACTCGCTGCAGACATCGGTGACGCAGCGCGCGTGGTGGCCCGCGTTGCATGACGGACAGCGCACGACATCCGCGCCGAGCTGTTCGAAACAGCGCGAACAGAGGACATAGGCCTCGGGCTGGGAGGAAGTCGGATGGTGGCGTCGAGGCTGGCTCGCCATGACTCCTGGCTGAAGCGTGTCCCAACCGTCGTCGGCGCGTCGCCGGGGCGCGCACGGTCTGCCGTCGACGCGGGGAATGAAATTGGGGGACCAGAAATCGACGCCGCGCCAGGTGTCGAGGCTTTCAGCGGCGACCTGGCCGCATTTTTGAAATATCTTGAGGCAATAATGAATAAACCGAATGGCGTCCTCTTCATTGCCGGGACATTTCGAGACCTTGATGAGCAATTGTTTTTCGCTGAGGCGAATATCGACGTCGCCCACCTGGGTGAGTTTGCTCAGGGCGCTTAAAAATTCCTCGTCGTGCTTGAGCGCCAAGGACGCGCGATCGCCAGCCTTGAATTGCAGGCGCTTCATGAATTCTTCGCGATCCATCCTGTTCATGTTTTCCCAAAAAAATCGAAACATGCTCAGGCGCAGGCCAAAGGATTTTTCCGCCTCGTCGAGGGCCAATGGATTTTCGATACAGATACGCGACATGAGGCGGGGATTGCGCGTACTGCCCGCCTCCTCCAGCCAGGCTTTGACGGTGAATTGATGAAATGCGGCGACGTATTTTTTTTCGTTAAACAGGCCGCCATCGATGAATTGGCCCTTGGGAAAAAACTGCGCCATCGCGTCCCAGAATTTATTTTTATTGGAATGCAATATGATCATTGGCGCGAGAACGCTGACGACGGCGACAGCCATAATCAAAAATAATTCCAGTTCAGCCATGAGGCAATCCTTTGCGGGGATGAAGGGCGGCGCCTCTTACAGAAGAGACGACGCGCGCGCAAAGGATTCTTGGGACAATGGCGCGATTCATTCGACTCAATGGCGATACCTATTGCCGAGGCGGCCCATCAACAGGCGCTGAACGCCTCGCGCGCATAAACGAGATCAACGCCTCGGCGACGCGCTCGCCCGCGCGGCCATCCCAGCCTTCTGGCACGCGTCCTGTCTTGACTTTGCCAGCGAGAATCTCGTCGACGGCGCGGCCCACGGCTGACTCGGACAGGCCGACGATCTGATTGGTGCCCTCGCTGACCGTGATTGGGCGCTCGGTTTCGCGGCGCAGGGTGAGGCAGGGCAGGCCCAAGGCGGTCGTCTCTTCCTGAATGCCGCCCGAATCAGTGGCCACAAGGCGCGCGTGGCGCATCAGGGTGACGAAGTCGTCGTAGCCGAGCGGTTGAATCGCGCTCAGGCCCTGGACGCGCTCAAGGCGATCGCTAAGGCCAAGGGCGTGGAGGCGGGCCTGGGTGCGCGGGTGGACGCTGAAGATGGTCGTGAGGCGCCGGGCGATGGCCTCGACAGTGGCGAGTGTGGCGTTCAGGCGCACGCTCTCGTCGACGTTGGCGGGCCGGTGCAGCGTGACGAGCGCGTAGCCCTGTGGTGTGAGGCTGAGGCGGTTCAGGATGTCGGTCGGTCGGGCAAGGGCGCGGTGCAAGGAGTCGATCATCACGTTGCCGACAAAGGTGACCCGTTCTGGCGCGATCCCCTCGGCGAAGAGGTTTTGGGCAGCGTCGCGGGAGGGCGTCAGAAGCAGGTCCGCGAGGCGGTCGGTGAGAACGCGGTTGATTTCCTCGGGCATGGACCTGTCGAAAGAGCGCAACCCGGCCTCGATGTGGGCGATGGGAATGGCGAGTTTGGAGGCGGCCAGGGCAGCGGCGAGGGTGCCTGTGACATCTCCCGCGACGACGAGAAGCGCGGGGCGCTGAGCCATCAGGGCGCGCTCGACAGCCACGAGGATCGCCGCGGTCTGCTCGGCGTGAGTGCCACCGCCGCAGCCCAGATTGAGCGCGGGATTGGGCAGGCCAAGATCGCGAAAAAACACCTCGCTCATGGCCGCGTCGAAGTGCTGGCCCGTGTGGATCAGGCGAAACGGCACGCCGCGCGCGTCAAGAGCCCGCAAAACAGGCGCCATCTTCATGAAATTGGGTCTGGCGCTGACGACAACGTCGATTGGCTTTTCTTGTCGCATGTCCTCCCCTCCCCCGCCTCGCTGTCGGCCGATGGCGCGCTGTCCAGGGCGCGACACGTCCTCGCGACACATTGGCGGATACATTGGAGCGTGACGCTGGCCGCCGCCATGGCCCGGATGAATGCGTTTATACTCTTTTAAAAACAAACAACGCGTGCCGAACGAATCAACTTGCGTGCGAAAACGTCGATAATCTCGAATATGTTGTTATCTAAAAAACATCATTACGCCACCGCTTAAAACCATAAAAGCCACGTTCACCGAGCGCGCTTCAATACCGGCTCAAACGCCTTTCACGTCCCTCTGGCGGCGTCCTGAACGCCTGGCCATGACCATTCTCGACGCGAATTGTCGGAGGCTGTTTGGACGCATGTCGCGCAAGACAAATCAGCGCGCGAAAACGAATTGTTTTTACTTCTGACTTCGCGTTCAACCAGCGCGACTCAAAGTCGAAATTCAATGATTTTATTATTTAAACAAAATGACAATCAATCCGTTCTAAAACTCGCAACCTGCCTCTCCAGGAATCCAAACAGTATCATTTTCAGGATTGATTCACAGACGCGCTTCGACTAGGGGCGCGCCGCGTTTCGGCAGTCCCACACGAGGGAGGCAACCGACCTCTGGATCGGCGCCTCCCTTTCTCGCGTCTTCCCCTGTTTTCCCCGCCCCCTTTTCCCAGGTCGACGCCTCCGCTCGACAGGCGGTCGCCGGCCACCTGACCACCGCATCAAGGAGAAACAAAGACCATGTCATCCGTTCAGGAAATGAAGGCCCTGCTCGCGCCCAAGTCCATCGCCGTCATCGGCGCCTCCACCAAGGACGGCTCGATCGGCAACACCGTCGTCAAGAACCTCATCGAGGGCGGTTACGCGGGCGCCATCTATCCGATCAACCCCAAGGCCCCCGACATCCTCGGCATCAAGGCCTACGCCTCGATTCTGGACGTGCCGGGCGAGGTCGACATGGCGGTCTTCTGCGTTCCGGCCAAGGTCGTCCTGGGCGCGGCCGAGGAGTGCGCCAAGAAGCAGGTCAAGGGCTACGTGATCATCACCTCCGGTTTCTCCGAGGTGGGCCACGAGGGCGCCGAGCTCGAACGCCGCGTCGTCGAAGTCGCCAAGTCGGGCGGCGGACGCGTCATGGGCCCGAACATCGTCGGCGTCCTGCTCAACGAGTCCAAGGCCAACGCCTCCTTTGCCCCCAGCCTGCCCTACCCCGGCAAGACCGCGCTCATCTCGCAGTCGGGCGCGCTGCTCATCTCGCTCGACATGGCCAGCTTTGTCCGCCAGCTCGGCGCCTCCTCGATGATCTCGCTCGGCAACATGTCGGACGTCGATTTCGCCGACTGCATCGAGTTCTACGCGCAGGACGACAAGACGAACTGCATCAGCCTCTACATCGAGGGCGTGAAGGACGGCCGCCGCTTCATCGAGGCGGGCCGCAAGGCGGGCAAGCCGATCGTGGCGCTCAAGTCTGGCGTCTCTGCCCACGGCGCCGCCGCCGCTGCCTCGCACACGGGCTCTCTGGCCGGTTCGGTCAAGGTCTATGACGCGGCCTTCAAGCAGGCGCATGTGATCCGCGCCCGCGATCTCGACGAATTGCTCGACCGCTCGCAGGCCCTGGCGCTGCAGCCGCCGATGAAGGGCGAAAACATCTGCGTCGTCACCAACGGCGGCGGCATCGGCGTCCTCTCCAGCGACTCGGCCGAGGCCCACGGCGTGCCGCTCAAGACCGTCCCCGTCGAGCTGCAGGCCGAGTTCAAGAAGTGCATGCCCGACTTCGGCTCCGCCAAGAATCCGGTCGACATCACAGGCGGCGCTGGCCTCAAGGGCTATGAAGACGCGATCGCGGTGGCGCTCAAGAGCGACTGGGTCCACGGCCTGGCCGTCCTCTACTGCGAGACCGCCGTCACCCAGCCAGACGAAATCGCCGAGGGCATCCTGCGCGCGGTCAAGGGCACGGGCGTGACCGACAAGCCGATCGTCGCCTGCTTTGTCGGCGGCGTGAAGTGCGTCGAGGCTGGCAAGAAGCTGACAGCCGCCGGCGTCCCCTTCTACGAGAATCCGGACAAGGCCATGAGCGCGCTCGCCGCCCTGCGCCAGGCCGCCCTCTTCCAGGCCGAGGGCATTGCCGACGACTACGCGCCGATGAAGGACGTGGATGAGGCCGCTGCCCGCGCCGTGATCGCCGCTGCCCGCGCCGATGGCCGCAGTGTCCTGACCGAGCCCGAGGCCAAGAAGGTCTTCGCCGCCTATGGCCTGCCTGTGGGCAAGAGCATGGTCGCCAAGAGCGAGGACGAGGCCGTCAAACTGGCCAGCGAAATCGGCTACCCCCTGGTGATGAAGATCGTCTCGCCGCAGATCATCCACAAGTCGGACGCGGGCGGCGTGAAGGTGAACATCAAGGACGAGGCCGGCGTGCGCGCCGCCTACAAGACGATTCTCGCCAACGCCAAGGCCTACAAGGCCGACGCCGACATCCACGGCATCCTGCTGCAGTCGATGGCGCCGCTCGGCAAGGAGGTCATCGTCGGCTCGGTCAACGATCCGCAGTTTGGCCCGACGGTGATGTTCGGCATGGGCGGCATCTTCGTCGAGGTGCTCAAGGACGTGACCTTCCGCGTGGCGCCATTCTCGCCCAAGACGGCGATGGACATGCTGCCCGAAATCAAGAGCTACAAAATCCTCCAGGGCACGCGCGGCGAGAAACGCCTCGATCAGGAAAAGCTCAGCGAGATCATCAGCCGCATCAGCCAGCTCGTCAGCGAGCTCTCCGACGAAATCGCCGAGACCGACGCCAACCCAATCATGCTCTACCCCGAGGGCGAGGGCCTGGCCGTGGTCGACGCCCGCGTCATCCTCAAAAAGAAGTGATTTTTTGATTATTTAATCAAAAACTCCTTTTCAAACCGACGTCGAATACATTTTCGGCGTCGGTTTTTTATTTTTGCGCTTCAGCGCACTCCTTATTGTTTTTGTGCTTCAGCGCGCGCCAACCTCAAACCGCTTCAGCGCGGGGCA
>JAFVYB010000045.1 GCA_017500825.1 Myxococcaceae bacterium
CCCCTCGTGAATTGAGGGCACTATTGGTGGGCCGGAGCGCTCACGATTCGCGCTTTCCGAGCGGTTTCTTGGAATGAGTGTTTTTTAAAATATAAAATAATTCGGAAACGCGTCTTTTTCAATAAATTAAATCGAGCTAATTCAAGCCAAAATCAAAAACAAAAAAAATAAACCTGCTCCGCGCTGAAGCGGCTTTTGAAATGCCGTGCGCTCAAGCACAAAAGCAATAAGGTGTGCGCTGAAGCGCAAAAAAATCAAGGAGGCGCTGGCGCGCGATAAAAAAAAACGCGCCACCGGGGAAGCTGGCGGCGCGTCGTCAAGGGCAAAAAAAGGAATAAAATAAATTATTTGATCTCGACCACGACGCCGTTTTCGAAGCGCACGGTTGTCGTGACATAGCGGTTGCGCCAATAGGTCCACAAATCCTGATCGAGGGAAGGGGTTTTGTGGTCGGGCGGCAGGCCCATGGCGTAGACGACGCCCTGTTTGGTCATGCCTTCGAGCGGGCGGCCCATGGCGATGCCCTGCTGATCGATTTCGGAAAGGCCGCTCACGTCGTCGCATTGCTGGGCGAAGAATTGGCCGAAATGCTCGCCGCGATCGGCTTTGACGTATTTCTCGAAAGCCCAGACATAATTGACGCCGGATTCGAGCTGGAAGGTGACGCCTTTCTTTTTCATGTTGACGATGGTCACTGGCGTGCAGCGCGGCATGACCATGGGCAATTGATAATTGGTATTATAAATGCGGCGGGAGGGGTCGTGGTGCAGGTTGTATTGCAGATACACCTTGGCGCCGGGCGTCAGATAGGAATAGGCGGGATTTTGGGTGATTTGCTTTTGGCCGCCGGAACAGGCGGTCGTCAAAAGTAAAACCGAAAACAAAAGCGCGGGCAGCAATGATTGTCTCATGGCGGTGTCTCCAGAGAAGGCCAGATAATTCGCCTCGGATTTCCGGGAACAAATATCTGGGCGGTTGAGGGCGGCGGATACTGGCAGAAAAAGAATAAAACGCAAGCGCTGCCGATGAATGATTGAATAGGGCGTGGGGTATTTTGAATGCGCGGTGGGCGGTTCGAGCTGTTGGATTTTGGACAAACGCGCGGGTGCGGCGCGGTCAGGGGGGATCGCGGCGTTTGATGGTGGCGTGGGCGCGTGTGGGCGTGGCCGCAGGGGCGGCAGGCATGGGGGCTCGGCGCTGAATGGTGATCTGGTCGCGCGACAGGGCGGAGGCGCGGGCGTCGCCGTCGCGGCGCGTGATGCGGAAGCCGTCGGCGGGTCGATAGAGCAGGCCGCTGTGGTTGAGGTGGCAGAGGGCGATGGCCAGGGCGTCGGCGCAGTCGGCGCGTTCGACTTCGGTCAGGCCGAGCAGGGCGCAGACGAGGCGCGTGACGACTTCCTTGGGCGCGCTTCCCGAGGCACCGACGGCGCGCTTCACCTGGGAGGGTGCGTATTCGAAGACGGGCAGGTCGGCTTTGGTCGCCGCGAGGAGTGCGACGCCGCGCGCATGGGCGAGGACAAGGGCGGAGCGGGCGTTTTTGCCGTGGAAGACGGTCTCGACGGCGACGGCGTCGGGGCGGTGGGCGGCGATGATCTCGCTCAGACCGTCGAAGAGGTAGGCGAGCTTGTCGGGCAGGGTGTCGAAGTCCTTGGGCGTGAGGAGGGCGTGGGCCACGTGGCGGACGCGGCAGCCCTGGCGCTCGACGATGCCCGCGCCGAGGAACTGCGTGCCTGGATCGATGCCGAGAATGCGCATGGGGAACTCACTGGGCTGTGGCGCGCTGGTGAGGCGCGGGTGGCGGGGCGTCGAGTCTGAAAGAGGATGGGGAGGGCGAAACCGGGCGGGCCGCTAAAAGCCAGAGGCCGGATGGGTCAAGGGCGCTGTCGCGACATGGACTGTCTCAGGATGGAACAGCGGTGTTCGAGAATGGAACAGGCGCTGTCTCAAAATGGAACAGCTGCGGCGGACGGGCGCTGGGAAGCGGCGTTGGCACTCAATTTGGATGGCGTGCGGGTGCCTCCCTGGATGGGCGCTCGCGCCGGTCTGGACGTGACCAGGGGAGGCGGAAAGGAGGCGACATGCGCCACCTCGAACTGTGGGAGATGGACGATCGGCGGGAAAAGCTGCTGCTTTTGGGGGAGGCGGCGCTCTCGGCAGAGGAGCTTTTGGCCGTGCTTTTGTCGGGGCGTGACGAGGCGGAACGGGCGCTTGTCTGCGCGCAATCGCTTCTCGAACGGCATGGCGATTTGGCGGGTCTGCGCCGCGCCTCGCTCTCGGAGATGGCCGCGCTGCCCGGAATGAGCCTGTCCAAAGCCTGCACGATCGCCGTGGCGCTGGAGATGGGGGCCCGGGCCCAGGTGCCGCGGACGCGACGCTTCGCGGTGGAGGGAGCGCAGTCGGTCTTCGAGTTTTACGCGCCGCGCCTGTCGCACCTGTCACACGAGCGATTTCACGCGATGTGCCTTGACGCGCGCCATCTCTTGCTTCGCGACGCGCTCGTGACCATCGGCGGCAGCGGTGCCTGCTCTGTGACGCCGCGCGAGGCATTGGTGGAGGCCGTGCGCCTGCAGAGCCACGCGGTGATCTTTGTCCACAACCATCCGAGCGGCGATCCGACGCCCTCGCGGCGGGATCTGGCGCTCACCTATGAGCTCAAGCGGGCGGGCGACCTCATGGGCATCCGGGTCGTCGACCACGTCGTCATCGGCGAGGGGCGGTTCGTCAGCATGGCCAGCGAGGGGCTGATCGACTGCGGCTGAGGCGGCGGAAGGCGGGCGGTCAATCCAGGTCATCTCAAGTCATCCCACGAGAAAGGAGAGTCTCATGGCGAGGAACGAGAAGGCAGCGGGGACGTTGTCATGGCTGGCGCTGGCGCTCGCCGCGCTGGTTCTGGTCGGGTGCGAGCGTTCGGTGGTGGACAGCGCGCCTGTGGACATCTCGACAGTGGAAGTGTCGACATTCGGACAGTCGACGCGTGTCGGCGGGGATTTGGGCGCAGCGTTGACTGGTGAACACTCGGACATGGCCCAAGAGGCCACGGCGGCTAGGCGCTGGTTTGTCGACGCCATCGAGGGCGGCGCGGCGGTGCTCATCGACGAGGAGGGACAGGTGTGGGCGGTCGACACGAGCGCGATTCCGACGGACGCGCGGGAGGGGACGATTTTTGTCGCGATGGGGACGGTTCCTGGCGCCGCGCCCGACTGCGCCCGGGAGAGATGTCAGCTCGACGAAACCGCGGTGCGCGCTCTGGTGGCTGAGCTGGCGGCACGGCGCGACAGGCTCGTGGCTGGCGATCAGGGCGAGACCATCCACTTGTGAACCGCCACTGGGACTCGCCGGGGCTGTGACAGAGGGCGTCGGCAAGCTCGCGCGGGCGCACACCTTCACCGCCTGAAAAGCGGGTCTCCACAGCGACAGGCGGCGTCGGAAAAGGCGGCAGAAGATACGCTTCAGAAGGCCATCAAACGCCTTGCCTCTCCTGGGGACCGCCCTTAAGGCGCGCGCCCGCCAATGTCGGCCCTGCAAGAGAGGTCCTCTGTGATCGCGTCGCTGAAGGGAACACTGTCTGAGAAGCGCCTGGACGAGGTCGTCGTCGATGTCCAAGGCGTGGGGTTCCGCGTCTTTGTCTCGCTCGTGGCCCAGGCGCGGCTGCCCCCCGAAGGCGAGCCCATCTCGCTGCGCGTGCGCACCGTCGTCCGCGAGGACGCGCTCGACCTCTACGGATTTTTGACGGCGGCAGAGGAGGACCTCTTCCGGCTGCTCACCTCGGTCTCGCAGGTCGGCCCCAAGGCGGCGCTCAACATCCTCTCCGGGCTCGAACCGGGCGATTTGGCGCAGGCCATCGCGAACGGCGACGCGGGCAGGCTCACCAAGATCCACGGCGTCGGCAAAAAGACGGCGGAGCGCATCGTTCTGGAGCTCAAGGACAAGGTCGCCTCGATCCTGCCGGAGGTGTCGGCGTCGAGTGGCGGACCACGCATCGCGCGCGCGGCGGCGCCCAAGGTGAGCGACCTCGTCAACGCCCTCACCGGCCTCGGCTACAAACAGCAACTGGCCGATCGACTGGCGGCTAAAGCCGAGGAAAGCCTGGGAGCGGACGCGCCCATCGAGGCCCTGCTCAAGGAAGCGCTGCGGCTGGCGCGTGGCTAGCGCGTGGCTGGCGTTCGACCTGGTCTCGCTCCTGAAGATCGAACCGCAACGCGCCCCGGTGGCTGGCGAACCAGGATGTTTGACGGCTGCCCGGCCCGAGAAAGCGCCTCTGAATGCCCCGCGCCGCTGACGGACCGTCGTTCGACCGGCGCCCCCCTGAATCATCATCTTCCCGCGAGGACATCAGCTCATGGCCAAGCCCAGAAAGCCCATGGACAACCCCATCGTCGACCCCGCGCCTTTGCCGGACGAGCGCCGCCTCGACGCCTCACTGCGCCCGCGCAACTTCAGCGAATACGTGGGGCAGCGCGCCGTGGTGGACAAACTGCGCGTCTATGTCGCCGCCGCCCGCAAGAGGGACGAAGCGCTCGATCACTGCCTGTTCAGCGGCCCGCCCGGCCTGGGCAAGACCTCGCTGGCGCACATCATCGCGGCGGAACTCGGCGTCGGCCTGCACGTCACCAGCGGCCCGGCCATCGAGAAGAAGGGCGACCTGGCGGGATTCCTCACCAACCTCGCGCCCGGCGACGTGCTCTTCATCGACGAGATTCACCGCCTGAGCGCCGCCGCCGAGGAATACCTCTATCCGGCCATGGAGGACCTGGTGCTCGACATCGCGCTCGACTCGGGACCGCACGGCCGCACGGTGCGCATCGATGTGCCGCCCTTCACGCTCATCGGCGCCACCACCCGCACGGGACTGCTCACCTCGCCTCTGCGCGAGCGCTTCCAGATTCAGGAGCGGCTCGACTTTTACGAGCCAGACGACCTCTGCCTCATCCTCAAGCGCTCGGCGGCCATCCTCGGCATCGGGCTCGACCCTGAAGGCGCCGAAGAGATCGCCCGCCGCGCCCGGGGAACGCCGCGCATCGCCAACCGCCTGCTGCGCCGCCTGCGCGACTTCGCCGAGGTCGAAGCCGACGGACGCATCACCCGCGAGCTGGCCGATCGCTCTCTGCGCAAACTGGAGATCGACGCGCTCGGGCTCGACCCCATGGACCGCAAGATCCTCAAAACGATCCTGGAGAAGTATGGCGGCGGCCCTGTCGGCATCGAGACCATCGCCGCCTCGATCGGCGAGGAGCGCGACACGCTGGAGGATGTCTACGAGCCCTTCCTTTTGCAGATGGGGTTTGTGCAGCGCACGCCGCGCGGACGCGTGGCCACGGCGCTCGCCTACCGGCACTTCAAGCTCAAGCCGCCCGCCGACAAATCGGGGCAGGGCCAGCTTTGGTGAGCGCCGCCATCTTCCGCCGCGCCTAGCCTTGGCCGACATGCGCGTCGAGCGCGGCGAGACCTTCGAGCAACACCTCGGGCGCGACGAGCAGGCTGACGGTGACAAAGGCCTCTTCGGGGAAATCGAAGAAGTAGCCGGGGTGGACGAGGACGCCCGCCTCGTCGAGGAGCGAGAGCACCCACGATTCTTCCGAGCGCGTTCGCGGCAGGCGCAGGACAGCGTTCCAGCCACCTTCGACCCGGAGCGGTTGCCAGGCCGCGCTTGGGTGGCCGCGGTGGAAGGCCTTGAGGGCGTCGAGGTTGTGGCGCAGGCGGTGATGCATCGCTGACTGAATCGACGGACGGGCGGCGAGGATGCGGGGAAGCGCCAGTTGCGCCGGTGTGCTCGCGGAGAGGTAGGCATCGGCGATGACTTCGAGGCGTCGCAGCGATTCGGCCACCAGGTCGTCCGGACCGCGGACCGCCAGCCAGCCAACTTTGATCTGGGGCGCGAGCGCTGTCTTGGAGAGGCCGCCGAGGACAAAGCGCAGGCAGTCGCCCTGGCAGTCGGCGAGCGCGCAGGCGATGTCGCCTGTGTTCACGTCGAGCGCGTAGTCGAAGAAGACCTCGTCGCAGATGAGCGCGAGGTCGCGGCGGGCGCAGAGTTCGCTGAGGCGATCGAGTTCGCCGCGCTTGAGGTAGGCGCCGGTGGGGTTGCCCGGGCTGACGGCGATGATGGCGCGCGTGCGGGGCGTGATGGCCTCTTCGAGGGCGCCAAAATCGATGAACCACTCGCCGTCGTAGCCGAGCCGATAGAAGCCAAGGCAGAGCGACTCCAGGCCGGCGAGGAATTCGAAGAGGGGGTAGCTGGGCGCGGGCGCGAGGAGTTCGTCGCCGGGGTTGGCCAAGAGCTTGAAGAGGTAGGCGTAGGCCTCGCTCGTCGAGGCGGTGACGATGATTCGCTCGGGCGACAGGTCGATGCCGTGCTCGGCGTAGTCGCGGGCGATGGCCTGACGCGTCTCGGGCAGGCCACAGGGGTCGGGCGCATAGAGATGGACGCGTTCGTCAAAGAGGCAGCGGTTGAGGAAGTCGGCGCTGGGCGCGATGGTCGGCTGGCTGGTGGGGTTGGATTCGGTGAGGTCGAGGACGGGGAGGGAGCGCGCGCGGCGGGCGGCGAGGTGGCGCGAGATGGCGTTGTCGGCGGTCTCGAAGCGGGTCTTGGCGGAGAACATGGCGCGGCCTTTACACGCCCCCGAGATGGGGCGAACAGCTTTCGTCGGCACGCCATGCGGACAGCAAGCTTTGGCAAAACGGCGGGCGCTCTCACGCATCTGGGAGGCTGTCGCGCTCAACGCGCGCGGCGGACATTCGCCCATTCACCCCTCACCGGCGCCTGCGCTGCGCAGGGCCATCGAGCGATTTTTGGAGGCACAAGAGACATGCAGACACAGCTCACCAAAGGCATTCACTGGGTCGGCGTCATCGACTGGAACCTGCGCGACTTTCACGGTTACGCGGTGCGCGGCGGCTCGACCTACAACGCCTACCTCGTCCTCGACGAGAAGACGGCCCTCATCGACACGGTCAAAGCGCCCTTTGGTTCGGAGCTCCTCGACAAGGTGCGCGCGCACGTGCCGCTCGACCGCGTCGACTATGTCGTGTGCAACCACGCAGAGCTCGATCACGCCGGCGCCCTGCCCCAGGTGATGGCCGCCTGCCCCAACGCCACCCTCGTCTGCGACGCCAAGTGCAAGGACGAGCTCGCCCTGCATTTCGACATCAGCGGCTGGCGCGTCCAGGTCGTCGACTGCGGCGGCGCGATCTCGCTGGGGAGGCGCACCCTGCAGTTTGTGACCACGCCCATGGTCCACTGGCCCGAATCGATGGTGACCTACATCCCGGAGGACAGGCTGCTCTTCTCGATGGACGCCTTTGGCCAGCACCTGGCGACCACGGCCCGCTTCGACGACGAGGTCCCGCTCGACGCCATCCTCGAAGAGGCGCGGCGCTACTTCGCCAACATCCTCATGCCCTTCGGCCGCCCCATCAACCGCGCCATCGACGCGCTCGCCGCCCTGCCGCTCGACATCGTCGCCCCCAGCCACGGCGTGATCTGGCGCAAGAACTTCGCCGCCATCGTCGCCGCCTACCGCGCCTGGACCGAATGCCGCCCGGCTCCGCGCGTGCTCGTCGTCTACGACTCGATGTGGAAGAGCACCGAGGCCATGGCCCGCGCCATTGTCGAAGGCGCCGGCATCAAAGGCGTCGAGGCCAAGCTGTTGCACCTGCGCCAAAACGCGATGGCCGAGATCGTCAATGACCTGCTCGACGCGCCGTGCGTCGCCCTTGGTTCGCCAGTGCAGAACAACATGGTCATGCCCCAGGTCGGCGCGCTGATGACCTACCTGCGCGGGCTCAAGCCAACGCGCAAAGCGGGCTTCTTCTTTGGTTCCTATGGCTGGAGCCGCAACGCCGCCGCCGACGAGGTCGCCAAGTTCTTCGAGGCGGTGAAGTTCGACGTGGTCCGCGAGCCGCTGCTCAACCAGTTCGTGCCCAAGGCCGAATGCCTTGAAGCCTGCCGCGAGGCAGGACGCGCGCTCGCCGAAGAAGCGCTCAGACGGGCCAAGGCCGCGGATCCGGCCAACTGACGCGGCGACGCCAAACCCAATCGAGGCCTTTTCCCCGCGCTCTCTCGACCAACAACGAGAGGGCGCGTGGCGTTTCAGGGGCTAACGAGTCGACGAGCGCCCGCGCTCCGAACACGCCAGATCACATCAGCGCCAGGGCCGCCGACGGCACGTCTTGAGCTCGCGCCGCATGAGGACGACGTGCGGGTCGTATTCCTCAGGGGCCTGCCCACCGCGCAGTTCCTCGGTCGAAAAAAAGACCGTTACCTTGGGCATGTTGCAGTCGATGTCGCCCGGATTGGCCTCGCACCACTGCCAGGTGACATCGGGGATGCCGAGATTCGCGTCCGGAGCCCCGCCGCGCGCGAATTGCTCGATCCGGCGCGCCTCCAGCCACTGCCGACGGCGATTCAGACGCGCTTCGATTTCGGCGCAGGGATCGACGGGGGCCACGGACGTTGGCGGCGGTTCCTTTGCGTTCTCCCGCGACACTTGGGCGTCCTCGGATGGCCCGTCCTTCGCGCTTTGCCCGGCCTTGTCGGCCTGGACGCCCTGTCCCGACTCGACCTCGCCCGGCGTTGACGCTGCCCAAGTCAAAGGCGGCCACGACAGGCAGAGGAGACAAGTCGCGCTCACAGCCGCGCGGCGAACGCGCTCAGGATCCATCGACGTATTCCCAACGACGGGCGACAAAGACCGCCGAGGGGAAGAAGGCCTCGCCACCCTCTTTGAGGAAGAGCTTGACCTCCCGCTTCCAGCGCCCCGCCACCGCCTCGTCGACCTTGTCGCACTCGGTCAGCGCGCGCTCGATCATGCGGTAGCGCGCCAGCGTCTGACGGTTGGGCGTGAACTCGACGAGGAGCGGCTCAAACCCGCTCGCCTCCAGCGACTGCGCCACCTCGCCCGGCAACATCGGACGCGCGCCGATCTCCTCGTAAAAGGCGTTCACGTCGGCCGAGGCCTTGAGGCCAATCCGCACCGGCAGCGTCAGGATCAGGCAGCCATTGACGCCCAGCGAGGCGCGGACCTGCTGTCCCAGGCGCTCCAGTTCGGTCGCGGCTTTGGGCGTGTCGAGGTGCCAGAAGATGCAGTCGTAGCGCGGCGCGTCAGGGCACGGCGTGAACTCGAAGGCTGGCTCGCGATTCGGATCGCCCCCATCCAACGCGGGACGCGGCGACTGCCTCTGACCAGCCTTGGCAAAGAAGGCATCGGCCGAGACCACCTCGATCGGACAGCCGAGCATGCTGCCCCAGCACTGGGCGGAGAGCGTGAGCGTGTCGGCCAGCTCCAGGACGCGCGCCTCGCGATCGACCTGCGCGCAATCGGCCAAACGCTGCAGCTGCGCGTCGCTACAGGGAACGGACTGGATGATCCGCCGCACCTCGCCCCAGCTCATGGGATCGCGCTCCTCCATCTCGATGCCTCCTCGACGCCCCACGCCACCAGGCGGGGATACGCGCGCCCCATTTCGGGACGCGCACAACACGCGGCGATCCTCAGACAGCCTTGATGATGGCGGCAAAGTCCGCGGCCTTGAGACTCGCCCCGCCCACCAGCGCGCCATTGATGTCCGGCTGCGCCAGGAGCTCGGCCGCGTTCGAGGGCTTGACCGACCCGCCGTATTGAATGCGCACCGCCGCGCCCGCCTCGTCGCCAAACTGCGCCTTGAGGAGCTGGCGGATGTGGGCGTGGACCTCCTGCGCCTGAGCCGTTGTCGCGACCTTGCCCGTGCCAATGGCCCAGACCGGCTCGTAGGCGATGACGAGCAGGCGTGAATCCTCGGCGCTCATGCCCTTGAGTCCCTCGGTGACCTGGCGCCCGACGACTTCCAGCGTCTTGCCCGCCTCGCGCTCGTCCAACGTCTCGCCGACGCAGACGATGGCGCCGATGCCGTTCGCGATGGCCGCCCGCGCGCGCTTGTTCACGCCCTCGTCCGTCTCGCCGAAGAATTGGCGGCGCTCCGAGTGACCGATGATGGCCCAGGCGCACCCAATCTCGCTCAGCATGGCCGGCGCGATTTCACCGGTGAAGGCGCCCGACTTCTCCCAATGGACGTTCTGCGCGGCGAGCTGGATGTTCGAGCCCTTGACGGCCCCTGCCACGCGATCGAGCGCGGTGAAGGTCGGCGCCACAGCGATGTCGACCCCGCTGACGCCCTGAATCTCGGCCTTGAGCGCCTCAACGAGCGCGATCGCCTCGGCGATGGTCTCATTCATCTTCCAGTTGCCGGCAATGAAGGGGGTGGGCTTCGTCATCTCAATGGCTCCTGAAGGCCGGTCCGCGTCGACGGCCGCGTCAAGGCGCCCGTTCCCATCCATTCGCGGGTGAACGCGGGCGCGTGAAAAGTGTCCGCGCGATCCTCGGCAACAGGCCTCTGGCTGGCCGCGGCGCTCCGAATCGCTTCAGGCGCACATCGCGCGACTTCTGCGCCAGGCGGGCTCTCGAAGGGGGCTCCGGCGCGGAAGGGGGGCGGCTTTTAGATGAGAAGAAATCGGTGGCAAGGTGTTTTCTGCCCCTCGTTCGACCGCTATCTGCCCCGCCGCCAAACGCCCTGTTTTCACTCTCAAAACAGGCCCTTTTGAGGAGCCCTCCCATCCCATGTCGCGCAAGCCTTGCGTCCTCGTCGTCGTCAGCGGCTTTCCCCCGGCCCAAAACTACGGCGGCCCCGCAGTCAGCCTCGACAACCTCTGCCGCGCCCTTAGGCCCGCCATCGACTGCGCCGTCGTGACGAGCGACCACGACCTCAAATCGCCCGAGCGCCTGAGCGGCATCCACGAGGGCTGGAACGACCGCGACGGCCTGCGCGTCCGCTACCTGCCAGAGCGCGAGATCGACCTCTTTGGCCTGCGCCGCGTCGTCGACGAGGTGGCGCCCGATGTCCTCTACGTGAACAGCCTCTTCGCCGCGAAGTTCACCGTCCCCTTGCTCAAGATCAGCCGCGAGCGCGCCCTTCCCCTGCTCCTGGCGCCACGCGGTGAGCTGTGCGCCGGCGCCTTCGACAAAAAATACAAAAAGCTGCCCTACCTCTTCGCCCTTCGCCCCTTCCTGCGCGCGCGCACGACGTTCTTCCACGCGACGAGCGACCACGAAGCCGAGCGCGTCGAGCGCCTCGTCCGCCCGCGAGACGGCCACATCTTCCAGATGACCGAGACGCCGACCCTGCCGCCGCGCCACCTCGCCCGCGTTCCCAAGCGCCCGGGCGTTCTGAGCCTCGTCTTCCTCTCCCGCATCCATCACAAAAAAAACCTGCTCTTCGCCCTCGACGCCCTCGCGCCGCTCACCTGCCCGACCACGCTCGACATCTACGGCCCCATCGAAGAGCCCGCCTACTGGGAGCGCTGCCAGTCCGCCATCGCCCGCCTGCCGCCGCACATTCGCGTCCACTACCGAGGCACGGTCGCGCGCGACGCCATCCACGCCACCTTCGCCCGTTACGACGCCTTCCTCTTCCCGACCTGCAGCGAAAACTACGGCCACGTCATCCCCGAGGCCCTGCTCTCCGGCTGCCCCGCCATCCTCAGCGATCAGACGCCCTGGAGCGACCTCAACGACGCGGACGCCGGCTGGGCCCTGCCGCTCGATCGCCCCAAGGCCTTCACCGAGGCCCTCGCCACCCTCGCCGCCATGGACGAATCGGCCCACGGCGCGCTCGTCGAACGCGTGCGCCGCTACCTCGACGCCAAACTGCGCCTGACCGAGATCGTGCAGGGCTACGTCGACTGCTTCCAGACCCTGGCCAGCCGCCGCGACTCACGCTGACAGGCCACTCGCCCGCGCCGCCAGCCGCTCCAGCCGCCCCCGCTTTTGCCGCACATCCTGAAAGAGCCGCCACTGCCCGCGCGCCCGAAACAGGTTGTGCTCCCCGGCAGCCACAAAACGCCGCGCGTCAAAGCCGAAATACGACTCGTTCAAGGCGTCGGCGGCAAAGCGCGAGGTGAGCTCCAGACAGATGAAGGCCAGCCCGTCGACGAGCGCGCCCTTTTCCTCTGCGCTGAGCAGCCCGCGCGCCTCCTCCCACCCAAAGTAGCCCTCGACCGCCGCCGCGAAAAACGCCTCGTCGAGCGCCACCGCCTCCGGATCGTCCTCGCCGGCGCGGTTGCACCACGAACGCAACGCGTCGCCCATCTCCAGCGGCCAGCGCTGCAACCCCACCGTGTCGAGGTCGACGAGACAGTGCGCGCGCGCGCCGCGAAACATGACGTTCGAGATCTTGAGATCGCCGTGACAGACCCTGAGCGGCAGGCCGTCAAAGCCCGACAAAGCCTCTGCCGCCTCGAAGATCTCCCCGGCGAGGCGCTCGACTTCAGACCGCAATCGATGCCCCGGATGCGCCGCGATCGCCCGCCGCAGGGTGTCGAGATGCCGCCCAAGGTCGTGAACCCCCTCGCGCGCATGGGCGAACGGCCGCGCAAAATCGCCTAACGCCGCGTGAAACCGCGCCACCAACGCCGCCGCCTCGGACGCCTGCGCCGCGCAGGTCAAACGGTCAACGCACTCGCCCTCGACAAACGTCAGCGCCCGCCAGACGCGCCCGGCCTCGTCCTCGACAAAGCGCGCGCCCGTCGCCGTGCGAATCAGGCGCGTCGTCGCGAGCCCCCGGGACGCCAAATGCGCCGTGACCTCGTCGATGTCCTCGTTCACCGAAGCCGCGAAAATGGCGTGCAGGCGCTGAAACACGGCTTTGTCACCGCGCGGCGATTGAACCAAAAACGTCGCGTTGATGAGCCCGGTGCCCAATGGACGCGAACACGCGCCGCGAAAATCCGCGTAATGTTCGAGAATGGCGTCAGGAACTGTCGCAAAATCCAAAACTGTCGTCGTCATGGCGTGAACTCCCCAAAAGAAGCGCCACCTTATTGTTTTTTGCGCTTCAGCGCATACCTTTGTTTTTTGTGCTTGAAGCGCACGGCAATCGAAAAGCTGCTTTAGCGCGGGGCAGATTAAAAGCGCTTGAGCGCGCGGCAGTTTTGATTTTCTTTTTTTATTTCGATTTGAATCTGAATTCGCTCGATTTAATTTATTCAAAAACGCGTTTTCTCCCCCAAACGGGCTCCCCCGAATAATTCGCTGATTTTTATTCCGCGGACGTGTATTTTGACGGGGCGGAGGTGCTGGAGGGAGGGGTGGGGC
>JAFVYB010000046.1 GCA_017500825.1 Myxococcaceae bacterium
CAGCCGGCCCCACCTTTGGTGGGAGCGAGGACCGACGGTTGCGAAAGGAAAAAGGGGAGCCACGAGGGGGAAAAAACATGGGTTTTTCCCCCTCGTGAAATGAGGGCAGAGGAGCGCGGCCGGAGCGCTCACGATTCGCGCTTTCCGAGCGGTTTCTTGGAATAATGTTTTTAATTATACAAATATAGTTTGGCACGAAAATTGCGGGTACCCTCTACCTCCCCGCCAGCTCCTCCCGCCCCGTTAAAATAGACGATTTTATCATAAAAATCAGTCAATTATTCGGGGGAGCCCGTTTGGGGGAGAAAGCGCTTTTTTGAATAAATTAAATCGAGCTTATGCGGTTCCAATTCAAAAAAACTGCCCAGCGCTGAAGCGGATTTGAATTGCCGTGCGCTGAAGCACAAAAAAACAAAGGTGTGCGCTGAAGCGCAAAGACAATAAGATGTGCGCTGAAGCGCGATAATAAAATTTAACAAGTCCATGGCGCGACATCCTGAAGCAACAATTCCATGGCGTGCCAGGCGTCGTCGAGACTGCAGGTCATCATCACCAGCGTGTGCTTTTTGCCGTCGAGGTCCTTGACGTGGTTTTTTAATTCCGCCTCGACCTGAAATCCGAGGCGTTCGCACATTTTACGCACCGCCATTTGTCCATCCATGAGGTGGACGGTGAGTTTATCGAAATTGCGCAGTGCCGCCTGATCGACCAATTCGCGCAGGAGAATCGAGCCGAGTGAATGGCGTTTGAAATCATCGCGAACAATGACGCGCACTTCGGCGACGTGGGGCGACCACAAATGGCGATCGGGTTCGAGCAGGCCATGGCCGACGAGCCGTCCCTCGTGAAAGGCGAGCAGTCTGAGAAAGCGCGCGTCTTTGAGCGACTCCATGACAAACGCCTCGAAAAAGGGCGCGTTGCGGGAAACGTCGTAACGCAACAGGAGGCGGTCCTCGCGCGGCAGGTCGCTGAAAAAGGCTTTGACGCTTTCGATGTCGGCTTCGCGCATGGGGCGCAGCGTCACGTCGAGGTTGCCCTTGCAGCGAATGGTGCGCGGCCAGGTCTCGTGATGGGGGTGGTCGAGTGTGGTCATGGCGGAATCCTTTGGGCGTGAGGGCGCGATGAATGGCTCAGGCGCTGACGAGGCCGCGCTGGACGAGGAGCTCGGCGATTTGGACGGCGTTGAGGGCCGCGCCTTTGCGCAGGTTGTCGGCGCAGATGAAGAGGTCGAGGCCATTGGGCTGGCTCTTGTCTTCGCGCACGCGGCCAACGTGAACAGCGCTGTCGCCGGCGGCGAGCATGGGCATCGGGTAGATGTTGCGCGCGGGGTCGTCGAGCAGTTTGACGCCGGGGGCGGTCAAAAGCGCCTCTCGCGCCTGTTCGGCGGTGATGGGGCGGGCAAAGGAGAGGTTCACCGACTCGCTGTGGCCGATGAAGAGGGGGACGCGCACGCAGGTGGCGCTGATGGCGAGAGAGGGCAGATCGAGCAGGCGACGCGTCTCGTTGACCATCTTCAGTTCTTCTTTGGTGGCGCCGCCCTCGGTGAAGTCGTCGATGTGCGGGATGAGGTTGAAGGCGATGCGGTGCTGGAAGGCCTCGGGCGCGGTCTCGCGGCAGTTCATCAGGTCGCTCACCTGCTTTTCCAGTTCGGCCATGCCCCGCTGTCCCTTGCCCGAGACGGACTGGTAGGTCGAAACGACGACGCGCGTGAGGCTGGCCGCGTCGTGAAGCGGCTTGAGCGCGACGACGAGCTGGATGGTCGAGCAGTTGGGATTGGCGATGATGTGGCGGCCGCGCGCCTGGTCGATGGCCTCGGGGTTGACCTCGGGCACCACGAGCGGAACGTCGGCCTCGCCGCGAAAAGCGCTGGAATTGTCGACGACAAAGGCGCCCTGGGCGGCGGCGATCGGGGCCCAGCGACGGCTGACCTCGGCGCCGGGCGAAAACAGGGCGATGTCGCAGTCGTGAAAGGCGCGCTCGCTCACTTCGCGGACGGTGATCTCGTCGCCGCGAAAGTCGATCTTCTCGCCCTCGCTGCGCTTGGAGGCGAGCAACACGAGCTCGTCGACCGGAAAATCGCGCTCTTCGAGAATGGAGAGCATCTCGCGCCCGACAGCGCCGGTCGCGCCGAGAATCGCCAATTTGAAACCTGCCATCTGTCCTGTGCCTCCGCGTGTGATGTGGCCCCAGGCGCCTCCAAAATGGCCCGGGCCGGGTCGAAAAAAGCGGCGCAACCTAGTCGATTCGCCGCGCGCGTCTCCTGCTTTCCTCGCGCCTTGCCCGCGTTTTTCTTGGGGCCGCGCGAGCGCAGGCCTAAAAGCCCGCCCCCTCGCGATGAGCGCGAATGAACGGACGATTTGCGAAAGGTTGAAACATGTCGATCGAGACCCGCGCGCGCTTTGGCGACCTCTGCCGCGCCGACGCCCACCCTGGCCCGCTCTTGATTCTCGACGCGCAGGGCACCCGCCTCGACGCCGTGCCGCTCGACGCCCCCATGACCGCGCCGCTGATCCGGCTCTCGCCTGAGACCATCGAACTTGTCGGCGAGGATGTGGCCGCCGCCCGCGTGATCGCCATGCGCCGCCGCGCCTTGAACGCCCGCGACGCCTTTGACCGCCTCAACGGCCCCTGTCCTCCCCTTCCTGACGCGCGCGTGCGCACCGCGATGATCTTCTGCGCTGGCCTCGGCACCCGTCTGCGCCCCCTGACCGAGCGATTTCCCAAGCCAGCCGTGCCCTTCTTTGGCGCGCCGCTCATTCGCTACAGCCTGGCCCTGCTCCGGTCCGTCGGCGTCGAACGCGTCGTCATCAACACTCACCACCTGCCCCGTGTCATGGCCCGCACAGCCCGCGCCGAAGCCGAGCGCCTGCGCCTGGACCTCGCCATCTCCCACGAGCCCATCCTGATGGACACCGCCGGTGGCCTGCGCGACGCCCAATCGCTCATCGGCCGCGAGCGCTTCCTGCTCGTCAATGGCGACGCATTCCTCTCGATAGACCTCCCCGCGCTCATCGCCCGTCACCAAGAGCGAAACGCCCTCGCCTCACTCGCCGTGACACCGCCCGTTCCCGGCGAAACCTTCCGCGCCATCGAAGCCGACCCCACAGGTCGCATCGCCCGCATCCGCGGCATTGGCCCGGACAGAAGCGACCTGAGTCCCTGGCATTTCCTCGGCGTCCACGTGATCGAACCGGAACTTTTCGACGCTATCGCCCCCCATGGACCGCGCGACATCAACGGCGAAACCTACCCCGCGCTCATCGCCCGGGGAGCTCTCATCCAGGCCCTGCCCGTCCGCGTCGGCGCCTGGGCAGACCTTGGCACGCCGCGCCGCTACCTCGACGCCTGTCAGGAAATCCTCAGCGGCCAATGCGATTTGACGCCACTTGGACGCGACGCGCCGGTTTTATTGGGCGACAAAAGAATTCAAATCATTGACGGCCAGCGCTCATTCATCGACCCAACCGCCCGCGTGGCGCCAGACGCGATCATTCGTGGCGCTATTCTTGACGCCCATGTCGAAATCGGCCCCGGCGCGCAGGTGATCAATTCCGTTGTTTTCTCTGGGGAAAAGGTCGAACGCGGACTCAAAGTTCACAACAGTTTATTCCCTGATTGTGTTTAAGCGCCCCGGCGCAACCTTTGTTTTTCGCGCTTCAGCGCGCGCCATATGTTTGTTTCTGTGCTTTGCGCGCACATTCAAAAACGCGTTTCCACTCGGGCGCGGCGCAAAACAATGCGCTTGACGCACGCGGCAACCTCAAAAACGCTTCAGCGCGGAGCAATTGTTCAATTCTCCACGAAATTCCTCCCAAAACACCCCCCAAACGGGCTCCCCCGAATGATTCGCAGATTTTAATTTGGCCAACGTGTATTTTAACGGGGCGGGAGGTGATGGAGGGAGG
>JAFVYB010000047.1 GCA_017500825.1 Myxococcaceae bacterium
CGGCGCCTGTCGCTCCAGCGGCCTTGCCCGCGCCAGAGACGCCTGCCGCGCCGTTGCCCGCGTCTTCTTCTCAGACGGCGGCGAGTGTTCCGACGGCCCAGCCGGTGGTCGCGCAACCTCCGCAGACGCCGCCCGCGCCCGCCCCAGTCCCGGCGCCTGTCGCCCCAGCGGCCTTGCCCGCGCAGGACGCTGGTGACGCGGCCTTGGAAGCTGAAGCGGTTTCGGTCGCGGATTTGCCTGCGGACGATGGTGCGGATGACAGCGCGGACAATGGCGCGATCACCGAGTTTGCCGGGCTCGACGTGGAGGCGCTGAAGCTTCGACTGAGCGGATTTTTGCGCGCCGGCTACGCCTTTGTTCACGACGATTCGACGGTCGATTTCATCGGCCGATACGACGGCTTTGAGATCGCCGCTGCCCGCGTGGAGATCTCGTCGCGGCCCATCGACGACTTGTTCCTTCTCTTCTCGCTCGACGTGGCGCTGGGGGAGACGGTGGCGCTGACCGGCATGGGGGGCGGTCGCTCTCTGGCAGCGCGCGATTTGCTCATCGAATACGCGCCGTTTGAGGCGCTCGTCCTGCGCGTGGGTCAGTTCAAGGCGCCCTTCATGGCCGAGACGCTCGGCTGCGACGCGGACAGCCTTTTTTTCCACCGCTCGATCGTCGAGAGCGGGCTGTTGCCGCCCTATGGCTACGCGGCGCAGGGGCTGGGACTTGGTCGACAGATCGGCGCGTCGATCTCCTCTCGTCGGCTCGATCTGAACGGGTTTGGCCTGCGCTACGACGTGGGCGTCTTCAACGGCAACGGCGAGAACCGGCTCTTCAACGACAACGACGGCGTGATGCCTGTCGGTCGCGTCGAGCTCGATTACAGGCGCCTGGCGCGATTGGGCGCGGCAGTGGCCTACAACCAGCGCACAGAGGGCGCGCGTCCCGACCTGATGGACGAGTCGGACCTCTCCTTCACCGTCGACCTCGCGCTTGAGATTCACGGCGTTCAACTGTTGGCCGCCTACGCGCAGAACCACCGCTCCTTTGAGAGCGTCTCCTCAGATCAGGCGGACGAGATCGGGCGCGGCGTCCTGGCGCAAATCGCCTGGCGGCACGCCGGAACCGGTCTGGAGCCGGCCTACCGCTTTGAGCTTCTCGATCCGAGCGACCTCGTCGAGGGCACGCGGGTGATGCAGCACACCATCGGCCTCAACTGGAAACCCTCCTGGGCGCCGGCGCGCGCCTATCTCGCCTACACGATCCGCGTTGAGGAAGAGGGCCGTGGGCTGACCAACAATGGGTTCGAAATCGGGGCCCAGGTCGGCTTCTTCTGAGGAGGACGACGCGATGCATCATTTTTGGCGCGCGCGATCTTTCTCCGCGCTCTTTTTCGCGGCGACCATTCTGGCGGCGGTCTTCCTGACAGCGGCCTGCGACACGTCGACGCCCTACGCCAGCGCCCGGCAGGTCACCTCGCGCGATGAGCTCGTCAAAGGCAAGCGGGCCCTCGGCGACCTCGGCGACTTCGTGCTCTCCAACGGCCGCATCCGCGCCGTGATCCAGGGCAACACGCCCTCGCGCGGCATGAGCACTTTTGGCGGCGCCCTCATCGACCTCGATCTGGAGCGCCCCGATGACGTGGCGGCTGGCGACGAGGTGAACCTGAGCGGCGACGACGGCGTGGCCGACATCTTCCCGGCCTTCCTCCTGCGCGGCCTCAAACCCGACGATGTCTTCATCAAGGCCGATGGCAGCGATGGCGGACCGGCGATCGTCACCGTGCGCGGCAGGGGCGACGAGTTCATGACCATGGTCAAGGCGGTCAATGACCTGCTGCTCAGCGATGACCTCTATTTCGAGGTCGACTACATCCTCGACCCGGTGCTGCCCGACGCGCCGGCGCACGAGGGGCGCTCGCTGCGGTTGCGCGTCACGGCGCGGAACGCCTCGGAGACGAACACCGTCAAGCTGGCCACCGAGTCCATGCCGGTCGGCTTTGGTCTGGTGGTGCTGATGGGCGCCGGACAACCGCTCTTTTTGCCGGGCAAGGCCGGATTCGACCTGCGCTACGCCCTGATCGACGCCTATGCCGATCCGCCGACGCTGCCCGCCATCGCCGGGGTGGTCACGCGGGCCATCGTCACCAGCGGCGAGCGCGTCTCCTACGCCATGGCGCCGGAGCCCTCGCGCAACAACTTCGTCTGGCACAAGCGCGACCGCTACGAGGACGCCACCGACGACAGCCTGATCATCCCCTTTGTCGCCGACTCGTTCACCGGCGCCTTCTTCCACACGCCGCCCTCCACGCTCGCGCCGGGCGAGAGCACCTCGTTCGATGTGCGCGTCTTTGTCGGCAGCGGCGACGTGGCCTCGGCCATGGACCTTTTGTGGAAGCATCGCGGCGAGGCGGTCGGCACCTTCAGCGCCCAGGTGCTGGAGGAGGTCAGCCAGACGCCGGTCAGGGGCGCGACGGTCACGCTCACCGAGATTGACAGCGACAAGGTCCTGGCCAGCTGCCGCACCGAGGATACGGGGCGCTGCACCGCCCTCGTCCAGCCGGGCCGCTATCGCGCAAGCGTCGCCATGCGCCACCGCCCCACGCGCCATTCAGAGGTCTTCGAGATCGCGGTCGACGGCACGCACCACGAGACGCTTTCGATCGGTCGCACCGCGCGCCTGACCGCCACCGTGATCGACGCGGACAGCGGGCGCCCCCTGCCGGCCAAGCTCTCGATCATCGGCCGCTACGGCGAGGAGCACGTGGGCAAGTCCACAGAGGAGTTCCTCTTTGATCCGCGCCTGGGTGAGCCGTTTCGCTACACCGACATGGTCGCGGACGACGCGGCCGATCCTTCGACGCGCGAATACCTGGAGCACACCTTCTACACAGGCGCGCGCGGCGTTGGCGCCACCGAGGTCCTGCCCGGCACGTATCGCGTCGTGGCCTCGCGCGGCATTGCCTACGATCTGGCCGAGACCGAGGTGACGGTCGAACCCGGCGGCAAGGCGGACGTCGACTTCGCGCTGCGGCATGTGGCCAAATCGCCCGGCTACGTCCACAGCGACCTGCACCTGCACTCGGTCAAGTCGATCGACAGCGATCTCTCTCTGGAGGACCGCGCCATCACCTGCGCCGCCGAAGGTCTCGAAGTCGCGACGATGAGCGATCACAACTTCATCACCGACCTCGAACCGGCCGCCGTGGCCACCTCGCTGCGCGACTGGCTGTTGCCGATGGTGGGCCTGGAGATGACGACGCTCGAACTGGGCCACTTCAACGGCTTTCCGCTCGTCTACGACCCGGGCGCCATCACCCACGGATCGTTCGACTGGTATCTGACGCCGGCGCAGCAGATTTTCGACGGCATGCGCGCTCTGTCGGCCTGCGGCAGCGACGAGACGGTGATCCAGGTCAACCATCCGCGCGACGGCAACATGGGCTACTTCAACGCCTTTGCCCTCGACGAGGACGCCTCGCCGCGCCTGCCCACGGCGATGATGTCGCCCAGCGGCCCCGAGTTCGCGCTGGAGCACTGGAGCGAGGACTTCGACGCGCTGGAAATCCTCAACGGCAAGCACACCGAATACATCCACTCCCTGCGCGTGCCGCTCGACTACGCCCCGCCCGCCGACAAGCCGCACATCGTGCCCGGCGAGATTTATCGCGACGAGACGGGCAGCGTGGTCAACCCGGGCGGCTTCGACGACTGGATGGCGCTTTTGCGCAAGGGGCGGACCTATGTCGGCATGGCCAATTCCGACTCGCACGACTTTCTCACCAGCGAGGCGGGCTATGGCCGCAGCCTGGTTCGCGTCGGCCGCAATCCTGAGTCCATGCGCGCGCTCGATCAGTGCGAGCTGACGCGCGCCATCCGCCAGGGCGCGGTGATGATGACGAACGGCCCGATGGTCGATCTGACGGTGAACGGCGCGCCGACCGGAACGCTGGCCACAACGGAAAACGGCAAGGTGACGCTGCGGATCGATGTCTGGGCCGCCCCCTGGATCGATGTTTCCCGCGTCTACCTTTACGACTCATCTGGCAACCGCGAGCTCGTTCCCCTCGACGCGACGCCCGATCCCGACGGTGTCCGCCGCCTGTCGACGCGCCTGGAAAAGACCTTGAACGCCGACGACTTTTTCCTCGTCGAGGTGGAGGGCGAGCGCAGCCTGTGGCCAGTGGTGCCGGGACTGGAGCAGCCGCCGCTGATGATCGCCGACGCGGTGGGATCACTCCTCGACGCCTTTGGCATGGCCGAGGAGAGCGATCCGGCGCTGGCGCTCACGACGGTCCATCCGATCCAGCCCTGGGCCATGACCAACCCAGTCTGGGTCGACGCGGACGGCGACGGCATGAGCTTTGGCAAGCGCAGGTGACTCGATCGCAGGCGCCAGGCGGCGCTTGAGTCCGCGTCCACCCCGCCAGAGACGCGGACGGCGACGGCATGAGCTTTGGCAAGCGGAGGTGAGGCGATCGCAGGCGCCCGGCGGTGCTTGAGGCCGCGTCCACCCCGCCAGAGACGCGGACGGCGACGGCATCCACCTGTTTCAAAAAAAGTGAATCGCCTCTGACGCCGACCTTTTTGCAGACCTTCTCGACGACTTTTCCCTTCACTCGGGCGACCGCTTCAGGCGCGTCGCCCAGGCTTTTTCAGGAGTTTTAAACGCCATGAAATTCTCTCGTTTCAGCATCACGTTTGGCCTCTGCCTCGCCCTCGCGGCTTGTGACGGCGGCGCATCGAGCGGCGACGAAGGCCAGGGCACTTCCGCCTCTTGCGGCGACGAGGTCATGCCTTCGCCCCTCGATCCGACCTACGCCTCGTGCGTGGGCACGTCCTTCCTCGCCACCCACAGCGAAACCCGCCTCATCGGCGCGAGCGACAACGCCGAGGTGATTCGCGTCCTGCCGGGCTCGAACAAGCTGCTCCTGCTCGCCTCCAAGGCCCGCAAGCTGACGCTCCTCGACGTCCAGGACGGCGCGCTGTCGACCGTCGCCGAAAAGGTCTTCTTTGCCGAGGACAGTTCCGAGAGCGAGCTGACGAGCCTCAGCGTGTCGCCAGACGGCACCTGGGCGGTGGCCACGCGGACGATCATCGAGAAGGACGACAGTGGCAGGCAGGTCGACTGCGCCGGCGAGCTCGTCTTCTTCGACCTGAGCGAGGGCGAGTCGTTCGGCGCCATCCTCAAGCAGATCGAGGTCGGCCCCATGCCCGACGCGGTGGCCATCTCCGGCGACGGTCGCTTTGTCGTGAGCGCCGACGAGCGCGACGGACCGGACGCCTGGGGCAAGTGCGAGGTCGCCGGCGAAAAGCCATCGATCAGCGTGATCGAGATTGGCGAGGGGCCGGACACAGCGCGCCTGCGCAGCCAGATCGCTCTCGACGAGGACATCGCCGTCAGCGGCCCGCGCGAGCCGGAATACGTGGCCATCTCCCGCGACAACGACCGGGTCGTGGTGACGCTCCAGGACAGTCACGAGATCGCCGTCTTCGACATCTCCGCGCTTCCCGAGGGTGTGAGCACGTCCGACAGTCTGCCGCTGAAGATCGTCAAGCTGCCGCCCAACGCGCTGTGCGCCTATCCCTGGCCTGACGGCGTGCTGGCTTTTGAGGACGCGCGCGGCGAGGAGTTCTTCGCCATCGCCGGCGAGTGGAACGACCAGCTGATCATCGTCGACCGCGACGGCAACACCATCGCCAACAAGGAGATCACGCCCCGCGAGCTGCCCGAGTCGCTGCCGCGCGTCGTCGATGGCGCCTCGCCCTATTTCAGCCCGGACTCGCTGGCGGGGTTCAAACTCGACGGCGTGCCCTACCTGGCCCTGACGCTGCGCCACGCGGGCGCCGTTCTCATCTACGACGTGTCGAGCGCCGAAAGTCCCACCTGCCCGACCACGGTCAAGGTCGGCCAGAGCGAAGCGGGCGGTGCGGACGCGGACGGCAGCACGATTCGTCCCGAGGGCGTCGGTGCCGCGAGTGACGGGCGATTCATCGTCACGGCCAACGAGGGCGAGTCGTCCGTCAGCCTGATTGTCCCGGCGCGCTGAGGGGCAGGGGAGGACGTCTTGGGCGCGGACGCTGTCTTTGGTGCGCCGCGTCAACTGGCACGGGCCTTCATTCTCCTGGGCGCTCTGGCAGTGGGCGCCACGCGCGTCGAACAGGACGGAGGATGCGATGAACACAGCGACACTGGCCGCGATGATTGGCCTGATTGGATTTGTGACGCCGACATCGGTTGGCCCGAACGCCATCGAGGGCGCCCGCGCGCTCGTCGCTCAGGGGGACGCGGAGGGGCTCTTCCTGCAATACGGCGCCGCGACCTGTCCGGGATGCTCTTCAGAGGAGCGCCGACTGTTGGCGGAAGAACTCGTCAAGGGCGCCGGGCTGGCGAAGGGCGACGCCTTTGTCGCGCACGGCCTGCTCAGCCGCGCCAACGCCCTCTTCGAAAGCGCGTCCGTGCTTGTCCAGCTGGCGCGTGTCGAGATCGAGCTCAACCAGAAGGGCGGAGCCATCGAGCACCTCGACCGCGCGATTGAACTCGACGCCCAAAACACGGCCGCCTTGATGACGCGCGGCGAGTTGGCCTTTGGCGACGGCGATTTTGCGGCGGCGGTGGGCTTTTTTGAGCGCGCGGTGAAGCTCAAGGCCAAGGGCGCCCGCGAGTGGCTCGAAAAATCGCGGCGCGCGCGCGACGAGGCGCAAAAGGCGCAAGACGACTTCAAGGCGACGGAGCGCTCGCTGCAGGAGCGACTGGAAACGGCGCGCAAGGCGGCGGTGCGCGACTGGCTGACGCAGATCCAGGAGGAAGAGCAGCGCGAGGCCATGGCGCCAGGCGGCGTGCGCCAGCAGCGGACCGAGCGCTTCACCTACGCCTACACCGCTGGCCGCAAGACTCAGGGAGAGATGAACCTCTTCGAGCGGCGCATCGGCAGGTTGCTCGACAAGGCCTACGCCCACGTCTCGGGAATGCTTGGACACAAGCTGAAGGAGCGCATCCCGGTGCTCCTGATGACGACACAGGAATACATGGCCAAATTTGCCGGGCAGCCGGTCGCGCGCGCTGGCGCCTTCTGGAACGGCCGCCAAATCGTCGTCAACGGCCAGACCGAAATCGACGCGCGCTTTGCGGCGGTGATGGCGCACGAGCTGACGCACGCCTTTGTCCAGGACATCGTGGGCCGGCAAGCCGCCATTCCGCGCTGGGCCAACGAGGGACTTGCCGAATACGTCGAGAACAGCGTCGCGCGTCAGGCAGGCGAGTTCCCGCGAGAGCGATGGGTCTTTCTCAAGCAGCTCAAGAAGCGCGGCCCGCTGCCCAAACTGAACGACCTCGACTTCATGTTCGCCCAGATGACCGCCGACGTTCAGGTCGCCTACCTGCTGTCCGCCTACGCGGTGCATCTCCTGATTAAGGATCGCGGAATGCGCGCCTATGTGGACATGCTCAGGGAGATGCGGACGCGGCGCCACCCGGCGCGACTTGACCAGGCCATGCAGAAACACCTCAAGGTGAACACGAAGTGGTTGGAGGGCGAGATCGCGGAGCGCCTGTAGGTCTGTGTCAGGCTTTAGGGGTATTGGTCGCCAATCATGCGCGCGAATCCCCCTAAAAAAACGGCCCAAAAGGTGATTTTTCTTAAAAAACGGCTTGACATCCTCAAACGAAGTCCCTAAAAGGCGCGCCGTTTTTCGGAGCACACAGGCCGGTAGCTCAGTGGCTAGAGCACTACCTTGACACGGTAGGGGTCGGTGGTTCAATCCCACTCCGGCCTACATGAAATCCCCCGCGCGCTCAGTCGCCCGGGGGATTTTTTTTGTTCTGCGCGCCCATCGCGCTCTCGGAAGGCGCGCTGCTTTCAAGCAGTTCGACGACGCCGGACTCATAGAGTCCACCGCGCGTCGGGAAGGAGGCCCCTCATGAACCAGGTGACCGTGACCCTGCCGGATGGAACGCTCAAGACGGTTTCGGGCGGCATGTCCGTCGGCGACTTCATCGCCACTCAGATCGGCGTCGGCCTCGCCAAGGCCGCGATTGCCGCCAAGTTCGACGGCGAGCTCGTCGACCTCTCCCGCGCCATCGACCGCGACCTCTCATTGGAAGTTGTGACGCAGAAGACGCGCGAGGGCCTCGACATCGCCCGCCACAGCGCCGCGCACGTGATGGCCAGCGTGGTCCAGAAGCTCTTCCCCGGCACCCAGGTCACCATCGGCCCGACCATCGACGACGGTTTTTATTACGACTTCTTCCGCGCCGAGCCGTTCACGCCCGAGGATTTGGAGCGCATCGAGAAGGCGACGAACGAGGAGATCGCCAAAGCGCTCACCTTCGAGCGCAGTGAGATCGACGCCGCAGAGGCGATCGCGCTGTTCAAGGGCAAGGGCGAGTCGTTCAAGGTCGAGATCGTCGAGGACATCGCCGCCAAGGGCGCCAAGACGCTCACGCTCTACCGCCACGGCGACTGGGTCGACTTCTGCCGCGGCCCGCACGTGCCTTCGAGCGACAAAATTGGCGTGGTCAAGCTGATGAGCGTGGCCGGGGCCTATTGGCGCGGCAAGCCGGGCAACCCGATGCTGCAGCGCATCTACGGCACGGCTTTCTTCACCAAGAAGGAGCTCGACGCCCACCTGACGCGACTCGAAGAGGCCAAAAAGCGCGATCACCGCCGCCTCGGTCCGCAGCTCGGCCTGTTCACCTTCCACGAATACGCGCCCGGCGCCGCCTTCTGGCTGCCCAAGGGGAGCGTCCTCGTCCACACGCTGCAGGAGGCCATGCGCTCGATGGTGCTGGCCAACGGCTACCAGGAGGTCCACACGCCGCTGCTCTTCAACAAGAAGCTGTGGGAGACCTCGGGCCACTGGGGAAAGTATCGCGACAACATGTTCCTCGTCGTGGACGGCGAGAGCGATCCCAGCCTGCCGCTCGAAGATCGCTGCACGCAGTCGCTCAAGCCGATGAACTGCCCCTCGCACCACCTCATCTACCGCATGGCCAAGCGCTCCTACCGCGAGCTGCCGGTGCGCTACTTCACGAGCGATGTGCTGCACCGCAACGAGGCCTCGGGCACGCTCTCTGGCCTGACGCGCGTGCGCCAGTTCCAGCAGGACGACGCGCACATCTACCTGAGCCAGGATCAGATCACCGAGGAGGTGGGGGCCATCTTCGAGCTGATGAAGCGCGTCTACGGCTCGGTGGGGCTGCCCTTCGCCGCCAAATTCTCGACGCGGCCCGAGATGCGCCTGGGCTCCGATGATCTGTGGGATCGCGCCGAGGGGTCGCTCAAGGAGGCGCTGGAGGCCACGAAGCTCGACTGGTCGCTGTGCGAGGGCGATGGCGCCTTCTACGGACCGAAGATCGACTTCGATGTGACCGACTCGCTGGGCCGCAAGTGGCAGCTGTGCACCATCCAGCTCGACTACCTGGCGCCCGAGCGCTTCGACCTCAACTACACGGGCTCGGACAACGGCGAGCACCGCCCCGTCGTCATCCATCGCGCCATCTACGGATCGTTCGAGCGCTTCATCGCCATTCTGCTGGAGCACTTCGCCGGGGCCTTCCCCACCTGGCTCGCGCCGGTGCAGGCGCGTCTTGTCACCGTGGCCGAGCGCCATGTGCCCTACGCGGAAGAAGTCGGCGCCAAACTCAGAAAACTCGGCTTCCGCGTCGAGGTCGACACCTCCAACGACAAGCTGGGCGCCAAGATCCGCGGCGCGCAGTTGCTCAAGATCCCGTTCACCTGCGTCATTGGCGACGCCGAGGTCGAAGGCGGTGGCGTCAGCCCCAGGCGCTTTGGCTGTGGCGATCTCAAGTTCATGCCGCTCGACAAGTTCGTCGAACTGCTCTCGACCGAGGGCGCGCTGCCCTTTGGCGCCTGAGCGCTTCCCAGACTGAAAACAGCGATGAGCCCCTCCCTGCCCAGGCGCGGAGGGGCTTTTTTTATGGGTCGATTTTTCCAGACATTTTTGGGCCGAACAGGTGTCCAAAGCCCGCCCTGAGCGCCTTCTGAGGCGACAGCATCCTCTTTTCACCTGGGAGACGCCATGAACGCCCCACCCCGTCGAACAAACGCCCCGGCCAGCCTTCTTCTCGTCTGTCTTTGCGCCCTCGGCCTCTCCTGCGGCGAATCGACGATCGAGATCTTCATCCCGGGCGGAGAACAGGCCCCCTGCGGGCCCGCCACCTGCGAATCGCTCGGCGCCTCCTGCGGCGAAATCCTCGACGGCTGCGGCACGCTGCTCGACTGCGGCGACTGCGGCGAGATCGACCCCGGCGCCTGCACGCCGCTCACCTGTCTGTCGCGCGGCTTCAGCTGCGGCTCACATCAGGATGGCTGCGGTGGGGTCATGGAATGCGGCACATGCGAGTCGCCCCAGACCTGCGCCGGCGGCGGCCTCGATGGCGTGTGCGGCTGCGCGCCCGTCAGTTGCGAATCGATCGGCGCGACGTGTGGCGAGCACGACGACGGCTGCGGCGGCCTCATCGATTGCGGCGCCTGTCTGCCCACCTGTGCGCCCGCCACCTGCGAATCGCTCGGCGTCGAGTGCGGCAGACACAGCGACGGCTGCGGTGGCCTCATCGATTGCGGCACCTGCCCCGAGACCTGCGTTCCCTTCACCTGCGCGGCGCTTCAGGCCGAGTGCGGCACCCAGGGCGATGGCTGCAACGGCACGCTCAACTGCGGCACGTGCGGATCGAATCAGACCTGCACGAACAACGTCTGCGTGGCGAGCTGCGCGCCGACGAGCTGCGCGGCGTTGGGCAAGACCTGTGGGACGATTTCGGACGGCTGCAACGGCACGCTCAACTGCGGCACGTGCGGATCGAATCAGACCTGCACGAACAACGTCTGCGTCGACACCGCGCTGCCCTACCCAACGCGCAAGAGCGTCAAAGGCCTGCAACCCGACTTCTGGAACTCCAGCGACATCATCGGCAACGAGGTCGCCGGCGTGGCCATGAACCTCGTCTGGGAGACCTGGCAGCCGACCAAGACGGGCGCCTGCGCCTCGGGGCAGGTCAAATACGACGGCTATTGCTTCACCGTCGAACCGAGCAACGCCGCCGCCATCAAGACCTACACGGACGCAGGCGTGGTCGTGACTGGCGTCGTCTATGGCGTGCCGTCGTGGGCTCGTCGTTCGTGCGGCAGCGGATCGGTGGTGGCCGCTCACTTCTGCGCGCCGACTGAGTCAGGGGCCGCCGACTACGGGCGCTTCGCCGGTTTCCTCGCCTGGTATTTCAATGGCCTGAACGGCAACGGCCGCGTCGCTGACTTCGTCATCCACAACGAGGTCAACGCCAGCGAGTGGTTCAACTACGGCTGCGCCGCGGGCACCTGCGATCCGGCCACCTGGGCCAGCGTCTACGCGCAGAGCTACAACGCGGCCTACGACGCGGTGAAAAAGGAGCAGCCGCACGCCAAGATCCTCATCTCGTTCGAGCACCACTTCGGCAGCTCCTTCGACTCGAAGCTCTCCAACACGAGGCCGGTCGTCTCGGCCCAGACCTTCCTCAGCCACCTCATCCCCAAGGTCGGCAGCCGCGACTGGCGCATCGCCTGGCACTCCTACCCGCCCAATCTGCTCAGCCCGGATTTTGGCGCCATGGACTGGCCGCGCGTCACCTTCGGCAACCTCGGCGTCCTCGCCGGCTGGCTGCGCCAGAACTACCCAAGCGACCCGCACGCCTGGGAAATCCAGCTCACCGAAAACGGCATCAACGGCGTCACCGGCAACGCCACCATGCAGGCCAGCCAGAAGACCCAGCTGTGCCAGGCCTTCCGCAATGTCCTCGGCACGCCCGGCATCGAGAGCTTCATCTACCACCGCATGAGGGATCACGAGACCGAGGTGGCGGCGGGCCTTGGGCTCGGCCTCGTCGACCAGGGCGGCAACTACAAACCCGCCTGGAGCACCTTTGCGCTCGCCAGCCGCGCGGGCAGCCTCGACTGCGGCTTCCAATACGCGTTGGGGCAATCCGACGGCCTGGCCAAGGTCAAGCTGATCCGCGGTGTGAAGAGCGGCAAGCACTGGGCCACGACGCGCCAACTGCCGAGCGGCTACAGCCAGGACAGCGTCAACTGGCGCCTGTTGCGCGAGGCCAAAAGCGGCACCGTGCTCCTTTACGAATGCTGCATCGGCAATGGCTCCACGTGCGACCATTCGATGGTCTCGCCCTCCAATACCTGCGAGGGACAATTCAATATGGGGCCATTGGGTTACGCCTACACCACGCAGGTCGCGGGCACTGTGCCGCTCTATCGCTGCTATAAAAACGGCGATCATATGGTCAGCGGCGACGCCGGATGCGAGGGTTACACCAATGAATCGACGCTCGGTTATGTCTACCCGGCGATTGATTAAATGACGCGTTTTTACAGATAAATAATGTCCCCCGGCGCAATTCTTTATTTTTTTTGTGCTTTAAGTGAACTGCGGGAAACAAATCGCCGCGCGCAAAAATATAAAAGAAATAAGGGAGGCGCTGGGGGGCAAATGTTGAAATGTTAATCTAATAAAAAAGTATAAGTATAGGTGATGTCCGTCATGACGGCCGCGCCATCCAGGGTTCCGGGTTGAAATTTGAATTGTTTGACGGCGGCGAGCGCGGATTCGTCAAATCCATGGCCCGCGGATTCGACAACGCGGGCTTCGATGACATCGCCTTTGTCGTTGACGCGCAGCCTGAGCACGACCTGGCCCTCGATGCCGGCGCGTCGGGCTGCCTCGGGATAGCTGGCGCGTGCTTCGCGCGAGAGTTTGGGCAGCGTGCTGACTCTGGCCGGGGGCACGTAACGGCCGTTTTGGGGCGCGGCGTAGCGGCCGTCGGGCGAGGCGTAGGGGCGGACGCTGTTTGGGTCGGCGGCGATTTTGGGCGACGCGCCATAGAGCGTGTTGCCGACGGGCGCGGCAAAACCGCCCGCGGCGCTGGTCGAGGACATGGAGATGCCGATGCGCACGGGCGCGCTCGCCTTGGCTGAGGGCGGCGGTGGCGAATTGGGTGGCGGGGGACGCGGATCTGGCGGCGTCTCGGGCGGTGGCTCGGC
>JAFVYB010000004.1 GCA_017500825.1 Myxococcaceae bacterium
AGGGGTGGGGCGGGCGGGTGGGTGGCCGCAAAATAGATGCCAACATTCGTTTGTTCAAAAAGACGCGTTTCCGAATTGTTTTATGCTTTAAAGATCTAAAAACGTTTTTTTGAAACTTCGATTCACCGTTCGGGAAGCGCGTATTCTTTAAAACAATTCGGAAACGCGTCTTTTTTAATAAATTAAATCGAGCCTGTTGGATATATCTCGGACAGAGTCTAAAGAAATAAAAAAGCCCCCGGGGGATGGCCGGGGGCTTTCAAATGATCGGGTTAACGCCTTTTATTCTGTAATCGAAAGGTTATCAATGATGATTCGATTCCCACTAGTCTTTGGCGTTATTTCGAGATACGTCGCAGTGGAAGACTCCGAAAAAGTCAACACTGCGGTCGACATCCCATCGGTCCCCGTAATGTCTGAATCCTTTGTTTCAAGAACATCGCCGGTCTCACTGGTTTTTGTCGTGACGGTAACGTCTGTTTTGGCTCCCCACCAATTGTATTGGAAGGAAACCTGTGTGACTCCGGAAAACCCTGAGACGATGATTTTGTTTACAGTGCTGTCTTTGTTTCTCATAATAACGCCTTTTCCATCAATGCTGTAATCGGAATCGCCTTCAGTCAGCTTTGGACGACCGACATATGTCCAAGTCACACCATTTTCATCGGTCGTTGTTTCTGTGGTCGTATAATTGTTAGCAGATGAAGTGATAAAATCAAACGTCTGGGTATGAACCCTTGGCGTTTCTGCGGTCGGCTTGGTGATCGTGATGATGTTATTTTCGGCGATAACATCGGATGCTGAGGTCGTGGCAGAGCCAGAGCCACCATCGCTGTTTGCATGCTGTTCGTTGTGGCAATAATACCAGCTCATGCCGTCATCGGCGGTAAAGCGCCACGAATAGTTATACGAACCGGACGCGGCAAAATTCGAAAGCGACACGGCGGCCATCCATTGGTCGTTATAGTCGCCGCCGCTGCTGGAATCCAACTGCACCTTGGTGGCGGTAATGGTCTGCATCTGATTGTCGCCATCCCAATAGATGAATTCGCCGCGGATCTTATCGCTGCCAGAACCATTGCCGGTAACGCCTTCTACGTTGATCTGACCGTAGAAATCGCTGGTGGTCGTGGTCTCGTCCAAGGTCACGGCATAAGAGCCGCCGTGGCTCTGGAGACGGCACCAATTGACCGCGACGGGCTCATCGCAAGAAGTGATGTCGAGCACACAGGTTTCCGAGCAGGAAATCTCGCCGCTCAGAGTGTCTTCGAGAAACGCGCCATAAGCTTCGCAAGTCGAATACTGCCATTCAGATTTTTCGAGACCGGGATCGCATTCTTCGCCTTCATTAAGGACGCCATTGCCGCACAGCGCCTGGCAGGTATTGGTGGCCGTGTTGCATTCGTAACCCTCGGCACACCCGTATTCTTCAGAGTTATCAAGGCATTCGACGCATTGGCCGGTTGTTTCATTGCAGAACAGAGTGTTTTCATTCTGCTCCATGCAATAATATTCGTCTTTACCGACGCAGCTGTCCTCTTCATTCACAATGCAGGCGCCGTCGGCGCAGCCATTGTCGCAGATGGTCCAGACGCCGTTGGGGTTCATGTCGTCGACGACGCAGAGCTGGCCTTCGAATTCGCCAGTGCCGCAGCCCGCCTCACAGACGGTGGGATCTTCGCCCGCGACGCATTCGCCGTCGGTGCAGACTTCGCCGTCGGCGCACTCGTCGTCCGTGGTGCACTCGGGCGCCGGGGTTTCGCTGCAGTGGCTGCCGAGGCCGTCAAAGGTGTTTTTCGCGTAGGCGTCCCACTCGGTGCCGAGCGTCGGGAAGCCAGACTCGTTACTCGTCACGCCGACGGTGACCGAGCACTTGCGGCGCAGGGTCGTGTCCGTGGTGGAGATGGCACCGTCGTTGGCCGTCCACTTTGTGCCGGGGTCTTGACCAATTTCGCCAAAGATGTCGGCGAGTTGATCATTGTCGCCGCAGACGAGTTCGAGGGTGTCGTCGCCGTTGAACTGAGCGATCGAGTTCTTCTCCATGTCGCACGCCGCCTTGATCGCCTCATCCGCACTTGCATGACAGATCACGTAAACGTCCTTAGGAGCGATTTGAAACGCGTCGGTGGTGGCGCTTACCTCTGATGCGCTGTTCGTGTGGTATTTGACCTTACAAGAGATGGCGTTCTCGCCCGCGTTGTAGACCTCGATGGCCTTATTGCTGTTGCTGCCCTTGATGTATTCGCTGAAGAAGACCGGGATGGCCTCCAGCTCGACACAGGCGTCTTGGGTCTCGTTGAGCGCGTAGCCGTCGTCGCAGGTCCAGCCGCAGCTGGGGACTGCTTCCCAGGCGCCGTTGACGAAGTTGATCGTGACTTCGCTCTGGGCGTTGGCCGTGGCGTTTTCGGGAACGTTGGTGGCTTCGGCGCAATTGACCGTCTGGCTCGCCACGCACGCGCCTTCGATGCAGTCGGCGTTGGTGCAGTCGGCGGCTGTGGCGCACTCGGGCTCGGGGGTGTTCTCGACGCAGGCGGTAGTCTCGATGGAACCGCAGTCCGAGGCGCAGGCGAGTTCGCCAGAGTAGGACTTCCCGTCGTTCTTCTCGCTCGTGCAGGTCGCGCCTTCGGGGAACACAGGGGTCGCTGGCTCAACGTTGGCGCCCGTGTCGCACGCCTCCCCCGCTTCCAGGATGCCGTTGCCGCAGACAGGAGCGGTCGTGACCGCCTCGCAGGCGTCTTGGGTCTCGTTGAGCGTGTAGCCTTCGTCGCAGGTCCAGCCGCAGCTGGGGACTGCTTCCCAGGCGCCGTTGACGAAGTTGATCGTGACTTCGCTCTGGGCGTTGGCCGTGGCGTTTTCGGGAACGCTGGTGGCTTCGGCGCAATTGACCGTCTGGCTCGCCACGCACGCGCCATTGACGCAGTCGGCGTTGGTGCAGTCGGCGGCCGAGTCGCAGCCCTCGTCTTCGAGGCACTCATTGCCGTGCTGCGTGTAGCCCTCGGCGCACTTCCAGCCGCACTTGTCCGGCGTCGTCCAACCGCTCGTGGGACTCCAGGAGATTTCCACCTTGGCGTCGACCTGGACGGCGTTGGTCGGCAGTTCGCCCTCGCCGAGATCGGCGCAGTCGACCGAGCTTGTGGTCATGCACTTGCCGTCCGTGCCGCAGATGCCGTGGTTGGGGCAGAGGTTCTCGCTGTCGCAGTCGATGCCGCTGACGCAGTGGTTGTCCACGCAGTGCTGGCCGCTCGAACATTCGGTGTCGACGGTGCACTCGCCCTCGACGCAGGTGTGTGTCGCGCGATCGCAGACCTTGCCGGAGCCGCAATCAGGGGTGTCGAGGCAGTCGACGCAGACGTTGTTGATGTAGTCGCAGGTCTGATCATTGGCGTTGCATGTCGCCTCGTCGCAGGGCGGATTCTCCGGATCGCCACTTTTTGACCCTCCGCCGCAGGCGGCGAAGGCGATCGACAGCGAGCCCAGCAGGAGCCACTGCCGCATGTGTGTCTTCAGAAACATCATTCCTCCTCAGGGTGTGTGGTGGTTCAGCGGGACAAGGACCGTGTGCCGGGAGAGCCCAGACGCGTGCCTTGAAGGAACTGCTTGCTTCCGCCAGAGCGCCGTTTGGAGTTCCGCGCGTTTCCGGCGCGGCGGCGTGCCATCCAAGGGCCCCGCCTTCCGACTTGTCGCGTCGATTCGCGCGGGCGCTGGCGGCGGGAGAGAAGGTGGTCTGGCGGCGTTTTGGGCATCCACCTCTTGTCCGATAGCAGGCGCGAAGGCGCCTTCAGGACTGCGCCCATGTTCAGGCTTTTGGGCCATCCCCCAGAGCGGTCCTCCCCGGTCATCCCCGCCCTTTTGTTCACCGCGTTCCCCTGATGTTCGCGGCCCGGCGATCCCCTCGGATTCGATACAGAGGGCGTCCAAAAACTCCTTTCGACAGGGCGTTTTGACTGTAGGATGCGCCGCCGCTTTCAACCTGTAGGAATCAATCCTACCTTTTCCTTCATCAAGGAGTCAGACGACATGACGAATCCCTCGAAAAACGCGAAGCTCAACGCCTGGGTCGACGAGATCGCCGCCCTCTGCAAGCCGGCCAACATCCATTGGTGCGACGGCTCGCAGGCCGAATACGACGCCCTTTGCCAGCAGATGGTCGACAGCGGCCTGGCCACCCCGCTCAACGCCGACAAGAAGCCCGGCTGCTACCTCTTCCGCTCCGATCCCAGCGACGTGGCGCGCGTCGAGAAGCGCACCTTCATCGCCTCCGAAAAAGAGGAGGACGCCGGCCCCACCAACAACTGGATCGCGCCCGCCGAGCTGAAGAAGACGATGACCGAGCTCTACGACGGCTGCATGAAGGGCCGCACGCTCTACGTCATCCCCTTCTCCATGGGTCCGCTCGGCTCGCCCGTCTCCAAAATCGGCGTCGAGATCACCGACTCGCCCTACGTCGTCGTCAACATGCGCATCATGACGCGCATGGGCGCCGCGGTCCTGGAGAAGCTCGGCGAGACCGGCGCCTTCGTCCCCTGCCTGCACTCGGTCGGCAAACCGCTCGCCGACGGCGAGAGCGACGGTGGCAAGTGGCCCTGCGCGCCCATCGAGCAGAAATACATCGACCACTTCCCCGAGGAGCGCGTCATCTGGTCCTACGGCTCGGGCTACGGCGGCAACGCCCTGCTCGGCAAGAAGTGCCTGGCCCTGCGCATCGCCACTGTTCAGGCGCGCGACGAGGGCTGGATGGCCGAGCACATGCTCATCCTCGGCCTCACCTCTCCCGAGGGAAAGACCTACTACATCGCCGCCGCCTTCCCCTCCGCCTGCGGCAAGACCAACCTGGCGATGATGATGCCCACCCTGCCGGGCTGGAAGGTGCGCTGCGTCGGTGACGACATCGCCTGGATGCGCATCGGCGACGACGGCCGCCTCTACGCCGTCAACCCCGAGGCCGGTTTCTTTGGCGTGGCCCCCGGCACCTCGATGGACTCCAACCCCAACGCCCTGCACACCTGCGAGAAGAACTCCATCTTCACCAACTGCGTCCTCACTCCCGACGGCGACATCTGGTGGGAGGGCATGGGCGTCCCCGCGCCCGAGAAGGGCGTCGACTGGCACGGCAACGAGTGGACCAAGGACAGCGGCACCCCCGGCGCCCATCCCAACGCCCGCTTCACAGCCCCGGCCAGCCAGTGCCCCGTCATCGACCCCGACTGGGAAAACCCCAACGGCGTGCCCATCAGCGCCATCCTCTTCGGCGGCCGCCGCCCCAGCACCATCCCGCTCGTCAACGAGTCGCTCAGCTGGGAACACGGCGTCTTCATGGGCTCCTCGACCGGCTCCGAGACCACCGCCGCCAACATCGGCGAGGTCGGCGTGGTCCGCCGCGACCCGTTCGCCATGCTTCCCTTCTGCGGCTACAACATGGCCGACTACTTCGGGCACTGGCTGAAGATGGGTCAGAAGCTGCGCGACAAGGCGCCCAAGATCTTCTTCGTCAACTGGTTCCGTAAGAGCCCCGAGGGCAAATTCATGTGGCCCGGTTACGGCGACAACAGCCGCGTCCTCAAATACATCGTCGACCGCATCGAAGGCCGCGACGTGGGCGTCAAGACCGCCGTCGGCATCCTCCCCAAGCCCGGCGCCATCGACACCACCGGCCTCGACATCGCCCCGGAAACCCTCGCCGAACTCACCAGCGTCGACACCGAAGGCTGGAAGCGCGAAATCAAAGGCGTCGAGGAATTCTACGCCAAATTCGACGGCCGCGTGCCCGCCGCCCTCATGGCCGAACTGGCGAGCATCAAGGAGCGCCTCGGCTAATCGCGACTCCAAATACGCGCGTTTAAATTATTTAAATGATTTCATTTGAATACTTCAAACCTCCCGAACAAATCCCCGGTCAAGCGCTTTGGCCGGGGATTTTTTACGCCTTCATTCTGCCGGCGACCTCCACAATGGGCGCCTGTTCATTCGCGCCAACCATTTTTCGCGCCGCGTTTTTATCCATTCGCGCCCAAGCCCCGCGTTCCAAATCCATTTTCGCGCCGCCTCGGACTTATTCGCGCCCCACGCGTTTTTATCGAATCAAAACGCTCAAGTCGTTCGGCGCGCCCGCGACATTCCCGCCTCGCCGCCCGCGCCGTGGGAGATTTTTCAATAAATTGATTGCTCTTTGACGCCGACGCGCCCAGAGAGGCGCCTTTCCTGTCGCCAAGGAGACGCCCATGTTTCCCCGCTGTGCCCGCCGCTTCTTTTATCTTATGGGCTCATCTTTTTTGTTATGTTTGTTGATTTATCCTTCTGTTTTTATGGGTTTTGAAGGAACGGACAGGCGGTCGCTTTTTTGGGCTTTGTTGGTGCTTCTTTTGCTTTTTTTTGATGTGACGGCTACTTTAATCAATCAGACTCTCCTCAATTCCCTCGAACAGCGCCGCGTCCAAAATGCTTTTGCGGATCTGGCCCAAAAATACAACGCCGCGCTCTCCATGCCGCGACAAATCCCCCTGGTGGGCGAAATGACCTTTGGGGAAGGCGATTTTCAGACGCGCGCCACACTCGAACTCGTGAAGCTGAACTGCAGCTCGGGCCTCGTCACTGAAGGTATGCTGTCTTCATCCGGCGAATATTCGTTTTCAGCCCCAAGTCGCGGCCAAATATTCTTTCCCAATAAAGGCACGTTCGCCCGCTTTAAGCTCCATTACAAAATTCCGACTGGCCGTGATCGAGAATGGCGCATGGGCCCGCTTTTCGGCATGTTTTTTCCCATTGGAAAGCCCCCGACAAAAGACCCCGTCGCGTTGCGGCAACAATTATCCAAGTCCATCGATATCGATAACGTTATCCACAATTATCAAGACTTGCACGACTGGCTCGGGCTCTTTGACGATGAAACCCTGGTGGCGCTCGCCGACGCCGGGCTTGAACGCATTGATTTTAAGCCTCAGGAAGTGTCCGTTGTTTTCCGCCAGATTCCCCTGAATGTGGCCGAATTTGAAAAAGCGCTGAACGCCGGTTCGCGCCTGCGCGATATTTTGATGGTCGCCTGCGAATATCGGCGAAATGATGCTTGAAACGGTTTTTTCAGACGCCCACGCCATGGGAATTTTTAATCACTGATTGTTTTTTGACGCCGCCGCGCCCGGAGAGGCGCCTTTCCTGTCGCCAAGGAGACCCCCGTGTTTCCCAGAAGCATCCGCCGCTCTTATGTTTTGTTTTTTATCATGATTTTGAGCTTTGGCGCGATGTTCGCCGCCGTTTTTCACGGTATGTCGACGCGCGTTCCCGGCGAACGAATGTCTTCCGCGCAAATGGATGTTTTCGGCGCCATGTTTTGTCTCAGCGTCTTGAGCGGTGTCCTTCTCTGTCTCAATCACGTCTTTGGCAATCTCCTCGAACATTTCCGCGCCAGAAAGGCTTTTGTCGCTTTGGCCAATCAACGCCATGCCGCGCTCGCCATGCCGCGCAAAATTCCTTTGGTGGGCGAGATGATCTTTTGGGAAAGCGGCGTCGAAACGCGCGTAACGCTCGAATTATCCGATATCCGCGTCGGCAAAACATTTAGAGAAATCCCGCCGCCAACGCCCGAAGACTTCAAAAATCCCTTTCAAGCGATGATGCGGCCGCGCCGCCAGAGCCCTCTTCCCAAAAGCCTCGGCTATTATGCCCGCTACAAAATCCATGGCGCGATTCAAACCGGCTTTGAGGACGCGTTTCTATCCACCTGCCCTGCGCGCGCGTTTTGCCGCACGCCCGCCGAAAAACATCGAGCGCGTTCGCCAGCAATTGTCCCAAGCCATCGACGATATTGTTGATAATCATCACGCATTGCGCGCTTGGCTCAGGCGCGTCGACGATGAAACCCTGATGGCGCTCGCCGACGCCGGGCTTGAACGCGTTGATTTTAAGCCTCAGGAAGTGACTGTTGTTTTGCGCCAAATCCCCCTGAATGTGGCCGAAGGCGAAAAAGCGCTGAACGCCGGCGCGCGCCTGCGCGATACTTTCCTGCGCGATACTTTGACGAGCGCCAGACAAGCGCGGCAGACGTATTCCTGAATCGTTTGATTCAAAACAGTTCCCCCTCAAGCGCGCGAACCAATTCATCCAGGGGCGCGCCCCGCCAGAATCGAGGACATGATGTTGCCCAAGACTGAAAGACGACACACCGTCTTGTTTGCCATTCTCATGTTTCCAACCCTCCTCAATATGCTGAGGATTCAGTGCGTTAAATTGAATGTCCCCATTGTCACGGATTTATCGATGCGATTTGACGAGGCGATGGCTGGCAGTTTTGTGTATCAACCGAAATATTTCCTCTTGATCCTCTTTTTTGTTTTTTCGGTTTTTGGTCTCAATGCCACTGTGGGGCAAAAGATCGAATGGCGCGGCATTTTAGATCTCTATCGCCGATGGGCGGAAAATCGCGGCGCGCGGGCGGATTTTACCAAAGAGGGAAAGATGCACGGCCAGATTTGGCTGAATGCCGACGGCGTTCCTCTGCGGCTTTTGCTGGAGCGCTATTATGTCGATCGCGGCGGTAAGGAATCGTCCCAGCAGGGATCAATCGCGTTTCTGAATAACGGCAATCAGCGCTCACTGCGCCATGCGATTAAAATTATCATGACAGCGCCGCGGCCTTTTGCCGATATTTGTTCTGTGCGACTGAATTCGCGATTTTTGCCAGGACGTTCGAAAAAAAACATCAATGAATACAGGCTCAAAAAGCGCCTGAGCCACACTTTTGGCGACGTCGCCGTTTCCGAGCGCTGGATTGAGCGCATGGACGCCGTGTCGCTCGCCGAACTCGATGTCAATTATCTCGCGGAGATTCAGGTTATCGAGGACACCATGACCTTTGTTTTTGAGAACGTTCCTGACAACGAGGAAAAGATCGACCTCGTCGTGTTGGCCTGCGCGCGGCTTTACAGCGATTTTCAAGCTGTTGACGGACAGGGAACGATGGCCCAATTTTATAAAATATGATGTTGAAAGACTGACTTGAACCAATCGCGCCCGCGCGGACACAGACGGCCATGGCGAGGGCGCGTTTCAGTCGATAAAACTTTTCAACCGAGAGGAAACAAAAATGCCCCCCAAGACCATGCGGCGATCCAAAATTCTGACGGTTCTCTTCATTTCTATCGTTCTTGTGCAATGCCTTTCGGCTGGCTGCCTCAATGGCCGGATCCAAATCGGCGGCGATGCCTGCAGACAATTTTTTCAGAGCTTTCATGCGTCGTTGAATGCCGACGCGCTCATTGGCTTCACCATCGGTATTTTTATGCTTGTCCTGCTGTTGAACATGTCGGTGGGAAGTATTCTGGAATGGCGCGGTCTCATGGCGCTCTATCGCCGATTGGCCGAAACGCGCGGCGCGAAGTCGACCTTTTCCAGATGGGGCAAAGTCCGCGCCGATATTTCCCTGAATGTCGAGGGCATGCCGCTGAGGCTTTTTGTCGAGCGCGCGTTTATCGATCGCTATGGTCTGGAATATGAAGAACGGCACCTCATCGACGAGAATCCTCTGGAGGGCCGGCGGCGGTATGGCGAGCAACACCGCGTCCGTCTCGTCTTTACCGCGCCGCAGCCTTTTTCCGATCCATTTCGGCTCATCCTCAAACAGCCTGTTTTGTCGTTTCGCGGCAATCAAAATATCGACGAGCAAAAGCTCAAAAAGCGCCTGCGGTTTTTACTGGGCACCAGAGAAGCGGCTGAACGCTGGATTAAAAATATCGATATTGCCGCGCTCGCGGACCTTGATGTCATGATATTGGAACAAATCGAGGTGAAAGATCGCGAGTTCAGCCTGATTGTCGCCCGCATCCCGGACGACATGGACAAGATCGACGCTGTTTTAAAGGCCAGCGCGCGGCTTTATCGCGATTTTTTAGCTGTCGACGGGCAGGGAACGATGGCCCAATTTTATAAAATATGATGTTGAAAGACTGACTTGAACCAATCGCGCCCGCGCGGACACAGACGGCCATGGCGAGAGCGCGTTTCAGACGAGAAAATTTTCAAATCGCGAGGTAATAAAAATGCTCCCCAAGACCATGCGGCGAATCAAGATCAGCGTGTTCATCATGTGTGCTGTTATTATTATTCAATGTCTGGCAGTTGGCTGTCTCAAGGGCGTCTTTTTCAGCGGCAGCGATGTCTGTCGGCGCTTTTTCCTCATGTTTCCCGTGGAGATTTTGTTTTCTCTGGACGCCTTCTTTCTCATGATCGGGCTGGCGGTCGTCATTGTCGCATCGATAGCATTGGCAGGCAATATGTTGGAATGGCGCGACCTCATGAAGCTCTATCGCCAATTGGCCGAAACGCGCGGCACAGCGTCGACCTTTTCAGAAGAAGGCACTGTCCGCGCCGATATTTCTCTGAATGTCGAGGGCATGCCGCTCCGGCTTTTGGTTGAGCGCGCGATCATCGATCAATATGGCAATGAATACGGCAAACCACCCCTCATTCTTCCACCATCTGGCATTCATTTCAGCTCGAAACATAATTCTTCTGTTCAATATCGCGTGAAAATTATTTTCGCCGCGCCGCGTCCATTTGACGATGTGTTTCACATCTTTTTTAAAGCGCCTTTTTTCTCGAAGCGCACCACGCAAAATATCGATGAATACAAGCTCAAAAAGCGCCTGCGATGCACCTCTGGGGATAAAGAGGCCGCTCAACAGTGGATCGCCAGGGCGAATGCCGCGGCGCTCGCGGACCTCGATGTCAGGATATTGGAGCAGATCGATGTGAATCATGTCGAATTCAGCCTGATTGTCGCCCGCATCCCGGACGATATGGACAAGATCGACGCCGTTTTAAAGGCCAGCGCGCGGCTTTATCGCGATTTTTTGCAAAGCCAGGGGTTTAACGCGAGGTTGAGGTATCATTGAGCGCGCGGCTTATCGTGAATGGCGTGCCAAGGGCATGTCTGGTGGCAATTCGATGGTCAGATTTTATCAAGGCTCGACAGATCAAAGCCGACGTTCCAAACTGGCGCGTCGGTTTTGTTTTATCTGTCATCAGATCGATAAATAAAACGCGCGTGTTTGAGCGTCCATCGATTCAAAAAAGAAACTCGCGTATTTGAACGTCCATCCATTCATCAAAGGAAATGGGGGGCCAAAAAAACATCAGCGGGAAGACAGCTGCTCAGAAAAACAGGTGGACAAACCGGAAAACGAACGAACGGACAGATGGATCTGTCTGGCAAATCGATAGAGAAACAGGCAAGTCAACCAATCAACCAATCAATCCGACCGACAAAACAACCGACCGGAAAAATAACCGATCAGAAAAATAATTAATCCGGCAACAAAATAAATGGCCGGCCGATAAAACAACCGACCAGTCGGCGAATCAATCGGTCAGCTGACAAAACAACCAGATAATTAATCCGCTGACAAAACAACAGACCGACAAAATAATCAATTCGTCGATAAAAGAATCGGCCAATCGATAAAATAACCGACCGACCGACAAATCAATTGGACAACCAATCAATCAATTGTTCAGGTGCCTGTGGCGCGCGTCGCGACATCGTGGACACGGGCGCCGAGGCGTTCGAAGGCAGCGATGGCGGCCTGACGCGTCGCTTCGGTCAATGCCGCGAGCGCGCTGTCGCCCCAGATGACGACGATAAGTCGCCGGGTGGCGCCGTCGGTCTTGGTGCGCTGGGCGTCTTTGACGGCGTTGGCCGAGGGGCCTTGGGCGTCGGCGAGGAGGATGAGGCCGGAGAGGTCGATTTGCTGGCCTGACTGGTTGAAGGCGTAGCGCTCGCCAGTCTGGCCGAGGCGGATGCAGAGGGGTTCTGTGAGGCGGTCGCGGTCGAGGACGCTCAGCGGCAGGCCCGAATGAAGCGAGGCGGCGTTGCCCACGTCCACGGCGGCGTTGATCGAGGCGAGCGTGCCCTCGGCGGCGGCGCGGGCGAGGTATTCGGGCGAGGGCTTGCTGCGGCCGGTCGGCTTGAAACCTCCGACGCGCAGGAGCGCGCGCACGGCCTGGCGCACCGCGTCCGTTGGTTTGTCGAAGAGGAAGGGGTGGGGCGTGCCTGTGGCCTTGGGATCAGGGGCCAGGGCGGCGACGAGCCAGTCGGGCGAGGGCAGGTCGGCGAGTGGGGCGGGCAGGTCGACGGCGAAGACGCGGGCCAGCAGGCGCGGGTGGGCGTCGATGGCGATGGCGTGGGGGGCGTCGGGCGTCGGTTGAGGTGCGTTCGGGGGCGTCATGGCTCGCTGGGGGCAAGGGCGGTGGCTGGGCTGGACAAAAGAAAACGCGGGACCTGGCGATGAGGCCGAATCCCGCGTCGACATGAGGCGAAAAGGCGTGGCGGGCGCTCAGAAGAACTTCTTGATGAGGCCGATGGCGCCCTGCTTCCAGGGAACGCGGTGGGTCACGCCCGACTCGTTTTGGAAGTTGGCGAGGTTGTCGACATACCAGTCGAAGTTCCGCACGAGCGCCTGCTTGTTGGAGAACCTGGGCGTGAAGCCGAGGACGCGTTCGGCGCGCTCAATCGAGACAAAGGAGTCTTTGGAGGCTGTCTCGTAGACCCACTTGTAGAGCGGCGAGAGCCCCATCGCCTCCAGCGCGCGCAGGCCGAGGATGGCCGGGGTGGCTGGGAAGGGGATGATCTTCTTGCCGTGGCCGGCGGCGTCGAGCACCGCCTGATAGTCCTCGCCCATCGTCGTGTAGTCCTTGGCGCCGATGTTGAAGGTGTCGTTCACCTTGTCCTCGTCGAGCGTCATGCACAGGTGGATGGCCTCGCAGAGGTCCTCGACGTCGAGCAGCTGGTAGCGGTTCTTGCCGTCGCCGATCATGGGGAAGTTCCGGCCCGACCAGGCCCAGTCGTAGAGCAGGGCGAAGACGCCGAGGCGCTCGGGGCCGATGAACGACTTGGGGCGCAGGATGGGGCAGCACAGGCCGCGGGCGCGCTCTTCGAGGCAGATGTGCTCCGCCTGGATTTTGGCCTGGCCGTAGGGGCCGACGCCGTCGAGGCGGTCGTCTTCGCAGAGCGGGTGGTGGTCGGGGATACCGTAGACGGCGGTGGAGGAGATCTGGATGGCGCGCTGGACGCCGTGTTCGCGCGCGGACTGCATGACGTTGCGCGTGCCGATGACATCGGTCGCGAAGATCTCCTCGGGCGCGTAGAGCGGCAGGGCGGCGGCTGTGTGGACGACGAAATCCATGCCGGCCATGGCCTCGTCGACGAGGGCGCGGTCGCGGATGTCGCCCTGGATCTCCTGGATCTCGTCGCGCTCCGGGTAACTGAAGGGCAAGAGGTCGAGCGAGGTGACGGCATAGCCGCGGGCGAGGAGGTAGCGCGCCAGGTTGATGCCCAAAAAGCCGGCGCCGCCGGTGATGAGGACTTTTTGCTTCACGCGTTTTTTGGCCATGGGAGTTTCCTCGGGAGGTGGGTGCTGCTGGGGTGATGGGGGGACGCGCCGGGACGATTCGCGAGGACGCGCAGGGGGAGACGACGGGGGAGGGCGTTCAGCGCGCGAGGCGTCGGCGGACGAACGCGGTCAGGGCGACAAGAAGCGCGATCGGCCAACCAGATCCGGTGCCGGGAACGCTGGAGCAGCCGCCCGACTTGAGGGTGACGACGATGTTCTGGCCTGTCTGGCCTTCGCCTTCGGTGAGGTCGTCGGAAGTGTCCGAATCGCCGGGAACAAAGGGATCGGTCGGGTCTGAAGGATCGATGGACGCGTCGCTGTCGCCTGAGTCGCCGGGATCGATGCCCGCGTCGGCTTCAGGGACAGGCGTGGTGCCCGCGTCTGGGGTGGGATCATCGGGCAGGTCGGTTCCCGCGTCGGGTGGCTCGACAGGCGTCGGATCGGTGCAGGTGCCAGTGACAGCGCCCGTGGCTGGCGCGCTGATCGCGCTCGGCGTGCAGGTCCAGGATGCGCCGTGGAGCAGTCGACCGATGCCGCAGGCGAAGATCTGGGCGCGGCTCGTCGCCGGGTAGACCGTCTCCAGGGGGACGCCAAAGGCGATGGCGTTCTGGCTCGCCACGGCCGCGGTGTAGCTCGTGCCGTCGTAGGTCATCGCGGCCGTGCCGCCGCTCGCGGGGGTGAGCGCGTCCGGGTAGACGACCTCGTAGGTGCCCTTCGTGCCGTCGTCGAAGGTGATGGCGGAGATGCCCGCGAAGGGGCCCGTGCCGCTCATCTTGAAGACGCCCGCGTCGTCGGCGGCGTAGGTGGTCTTGAGCTGTCCTTCGAGGAAGGCGCTGCCGTTGCCCTTGTAGCCGAGGTCGTAGGCGAGCTCTTCGCCGGAGATGAACAGCTTGCCGCCCGCGCCGAGGTAGCTCGTGAGCTTCTGCTGCATGGCGCTGGAAACCGAGTGGTGCTCGGTCGAGTTCTTGCCCGCCTGGTAATCGACGACCGCGTAGTTGTTCAGGTCGACGCCGCCCGACTCGACGACCTCCTTGAGCACGCCGTCGAAGAAGAAATCGTCGGCCACCGCGCCCAAGGCGATGCCGTGCTCGGCCGCGTAGCTCAGGTCGTTGTCCTGCTCCTGCACCCAGGCGTCGCGGCGGTCGTAGCCGTTGACGTAGAGGCCCTCGACGCGCCCGCCGAACGAGAGCACGCGCGCGGTCACCGCCGCGGAGGGGAAGCCCTCGCCGCTGGCGTTCATCGCCGTCACGCGGAAGGCGTAGACCTTGCCCGGGGTGAGATCGCTCAGCGTCACGCTCGTGCCTTCGACGATGGTGCCGGCGTCGTAGGCGCGCTCAAAGCCGGGGCGCACGTTGTCGACGCGGTAGAGGCGGTAGGCCGTGGCGCCGGAGACGGCGTTCCAGCTGACGGTCAGGGCGCAGGGGCTCTTGCCGTTGATCGCCTTGAGGCCGGTGGGACGGATGGGAGGCGCGCCGCTCATGCCGACGTATTTGGCCAGTCCGTCGGCGATGCCGTAGGCCACGGCCTCGCGCCAGCGCGGGTCGTGCTGGGCCTGGTTGTCCTTCATCTTGGGTTTGACGCCGCCGCAATTCTGCGGGTCCTTGAGGTTGTCGAAGAAGCCGAGCTCAAAAAGGATGCTGGGCATCGTGCCGACGCGCACCTCGCCGAGGTTTTGCAGGACGACGCCGCGGCTGCAGTAGTTCTCGTCCCAGTCGGCGCGGACGCGGGCGATGAGGGCGTCGTGGACGGTGTGGGCGAACGCCTTGCCGCCGTGGTGGTCGCAGTTCGACGCGCTGCCCTCGACCGAGGTGCCGCTGCAGTTGTGGCGGTGTGTCGAGATGCCGTGGGCCGTGGAGCCGCCCGATGTGCAGCTGCCACCGGCGGCGTTGCCATGGAACGACATGTAGAGGTCGGCGCCCGCGGCTGTGGCGTGGGTCGGTGGCGTGGTGACGTTGTTGCCCGACACGTAGGAGCTCAGCTTGAGGAAGTCCTTGACGTAGAAGAGCGACTGCATCTGCCACCAGGGCTTCTTGTAGGTCGCGTGATCCTCGGAGCCGATCTTGACCGCGTCGGCGATGAGGTAGCCGTCCGAGCCGTTTTCGAGCGTGACGCCGCAGGGTTCGCCCGCCGCGCACCAGAACTTGCCGAGGTCGAGGAACTGACGGCCGTATTGGGTCTGGTCCACGTCGAAGAGCGTCTCGCCGCCAGCGTGGCGCACGCGGAAGACGGCGTTCGTCGTGCGGTTCGAGCCTTCGAGATACCAGGCCGAGATGCGGCGCCAGCCCGAGGTCGAGAAGGTGTGCGTGAGGCTCGCCGTGCCGCCCTTGCCGGACATGGTGCGGTAGTCGCCGTCCCAGCCGCCCGCGCTCGACCCGTCGCCCCAGCTGCCCGTCTCCGAGTAGCCGCTTGAGCCCTTCTGGACGATCGCCTGGCCGCCAGTCGACATGTCGGGCTCGCGCACGAGGATGATCTCGGCGCCCATGTTTTCGAGCATCGGGATGATCCAGTGGGCGACCATCTGCGCGTTGAAGGTGTCTTCGAGGATGCCGCGCGACGAGGTGCTGAAGTTGCAACCCAACGAGCGCTGCCAACTCGATCCGGTCCAGCCGTGGCCGGGCGAGAGGGCGATGCGCTTGCCGATGAGGGCGCCACCCTTGGGAAGACGCGCCGCCTTGTGCGTCGGCGGGGGCATGGCCTGGACGCGTTCGCGCTCGCGCAGGGCTTCCTCCATGATCCGCTCGTGCGCCTCGGCTTCGGCGGCGGTGAGCTCGCGGTCGAGAGAGCGCCAGGTGCCGTCGGACGAACGCACGTAAAATTTCACCGGTTCGAACACGTCGGCGGCCAGCATCGCGCCCTGGAAGAGTTCGAGGCGAAGCTCGTCGAGCATTTCGCTCTTGCCCGGATCATCCGAATCGCCGGGGGCGGGGCCGAAGTCGCCGTCGAGATGGACGACAACGCGCCCGCTCGCGTCTCGCTCGACGCTCTTGAAGCGGAAGTCATCGGGGAGCGCCTGAACGCTCTTCTCGCCACTGGCTGAACGGGTGACGGGCCGCCGGGCGTCGGCTTCCAGGCGCGTGAGCCATTCCTCGGCGCGGTCGAGAGCGTCGGCGCCATCGCTGTCGGCGCGAGCCTCGAAGGGCGAGAGGGCCAGGGCGAGGCAAAGACACGAGAGGGCAAAGGCGGACAGGCGCGACATGGGGGACCTCCTGATGACGAGAGGGAAGAATCGGCGGGGCAAACCGTTCAGACAAACCCGGCTGACTCTGACGCGGCCAACAAAACTGTCCAGCGGTCAACAATCGCCCTTGGGCGATTCGCCGGAAAGCAAGGCCTTGAGCCTGGCGACGAGGCAGAGGGCGTCGATCGGCGTGGTCCTATCCGGGTCGAGGGCGCGCAGGATGTCGGCGACTTTTTGATGCGCCTCGGGAAGGACGGCGGCGGGCGGTGGCGGGGATTTGGGCGCGAACAGGCTCAGCTGGGCCGTGGCCGCGCGCAGGCGCCTAGAACGCATCAGGCTGGGGCGGCCGGATTCGTCGAGCTCCTGTCGTTCGAGATTGGCGAGCAGTTCGCGCGCCCGGGCGATGACCTCCGGCGGCAAACCGGCCAGGCGGGCGACTTCGATGCCGTAGCTGCGCGAGGCGCCACCGGCGATCAGCTTGCGCAAAAAGACGACGCGCTCGCCCAGTTCACGCACCGCGATCGAGGCGTTCTTCACCCGCGGGCACTCGCGCGAGAGGTCGGTCAGCTCGTGGTAGTGCGTGGCGAAGAGCGTGCGCGCGCCGATCTTGTGGTGGATCTGCTCGGCCACGGCCCAGGCGATCGACAGCCCGTCAAAAGTCGATGTGCCGCGCCCGATCTCGTCGAGGAGGATCAGCGACCGCCGGGTGGCGCTGTGCAGGATGGCCGCGGTTTCGACCATCTCGACCATGAAGGTGGACTGGCCGCGCGCCAGGTTGTCGGCCGCGCCCACGCGCGTGAAGAGCCTGTCGACGACGCCGACGCGGGCGCTCCTCGCCGGAACGAACGATCCCATCTGCGCCATCAACGCGATCAGCGCCGTCTGCCGCATCACGGTGCTCTTTCCCGCCATGTTGGGGCCGGTGATGACGAGGATTTGCTCGTCGGCGCAGTCGAGTCGGACATCGTTGGGCACAAAGGCCTCGCCTTCGAGCAGGCGCTCGATCACCGGGTGCCGCCCCTCGCGAATGTCGATGACCTCGCCGTCGTCCATCTCTGGCCGCACATAGCCGTTGGCCGAGGCGACTTTTGCCAGCGACTGAATGGCGTCGATCTCGGCCAGCGCCCGCGCCGCGGCCCTCAGCGGTTGCGCCGACGCCATCACCTGGCCGCGCAGTTCCTCGAAGAGCTTGAGCTCCAGCGCCACCCGCTGCTCCTCGGCGCCCAGCACCTCCTCCTCGTAGCGCTTGAGTTCCGGCGTGATGAAGCGCTCGCCGCCCACTGTCGTCTGCTTGCGGATGTAGTCGCTCGGCACGAGGCGCAGGTTCGCCTTGGTGACCTCGATGTAATAGCCAAACACCCGGTTGTAGCGGACCTTGAGCGACTGAATGCCGGTGCGCGCCCGCTCGTCGGCTTCCAGCTGCAGGAGGAAGTCCTTGCCGCGCGTGGCCGTGGCGACCAGCCGGTCGAGCTTCTGGTTGTAGCCCTCGCGGATGATGCCGCCTTCCTTGAGCGCGATCGGCGGCTCGGGAACCACGGCGCGATCGAGCAGCGAGGCCAGTTCGTCGAGTCCGCCCAGCGGCTGCGAGAGCGCCTTGAAAAGGCTCGATTCGGCCCGCTCCACAGTCGAGCGCATCGCGGGCAGGACGAGCAGCGTGTTGGCCAGCGACCGCAATTCGCGCGCCGTTCCCTGTCCGAGCGAGAGTCGGGCCACCAGCCGGTCGATGTCGGCGATTTCGCGCAAACCCTCGGAAATCTGCTCGCGCAGGATGGTCCGCTCAAAGAGCTCCTCGACCGCGTCGTGCCGCGCTGCCAGCGCCGAGAGATCGATGAGCGGCTGATCGAGCCAGCGCGCCAGCTGCCGTGAGCCCATCGTCGTCGCGCATTTGTCGAGCAGGCCGATAAGCGAGCCCTTGCGCCTGTTGCCGCGCAGCGATCGGAAGAGCTCCAGGTTGGTCCGAGTGGCCTCGTCGAGCGCCATGGCCCCCGAGGTGTCGATCCGCGTCAGCCTGTCGACGTGCGCCGCCTCCGCGTGCTGCGTTCCCTTGAGGTAGCCGAGCGCCGCGCCCGCCGCGCCAATCGCCAGCGGCAAATTCGCGACGCCAAAGCCATCGAGCCCCCGGGTGCCAAAGTGCGCGCACAGGGCCGCCTCGGCGTTCTTCGGGTCAAACGCCCCATCCTCGATCACGCTCAGCGATATCGCGGGAATGGCCTTGATCAGGGCGAGGACGCGCTCCGCCTCCCGCATGCTCTCGGGCACCACCAGCTCGCGCGCGTTGCTGCGCACAAGTTCGGCGCGCAGCGCTTCATCCGAGGAGAGCTCCGCCGTCTGAAAATCGCCTGTCGCCGCGTCGATGAGCGCAAGCCCCCCGCCTGTCACCGGCCCAGGCAGGATGGCGCAGAGGAAATTGTTGGCGCGCGTGTCGAGGATCTCCTCGTCGATCACCATGCCGGGTGTGACGACGCGCGTGATCTCGCGCCGGGCGATGCCCTTGGCCGGCAGCTCCACCTGATCGCAGAGCGCGACCTTGAGCCCGGCTTCGACGAGTTTCGAGACGTAGGCGCGCACCGAGTGGTGGGGCACGCCGCACATGGGGATCGGCGTCTTGTCCTTGCCCCGCGTGCCGCGCGCGGTGAGCGTGATCGAGAGGATTTCGGCGGCCTTGACCGCGTCTTCGAAGAACATCTCGAAGAAGTCGCCCAGCCGGAACATGAGGATGGCGTCCGGCAGCCGGGCCTTCATCTCGCGATACTGGCGCATCATTGGCGTCAGCCCGTCGAGCGAGATCTCCTCGGCCGCTCCTGTCGCGCCCCCCTCGGTCGGCTCTGTCTTCACGGTTCGACCTCACCGCCCGCTTTTTCCTCGGCCGCGGCCTGCTCCTGACGCTCCGCGCGCGTTTTCTCCTGGCGCTCCTGCTTTTCCTGTCGCCGTTCCCGCCGCTCTTCGCGCTCCCGTCCCGCGCGCCGCCGCTCCCTGTCCTCGCGCGCCGGATCACCGCAGCGCCGGAAAAAATCCTCGTCGAGATCGCACAGCTCGACCGTTGTCCGCGCCACGCCCACACCCGTCTCCAGACACATCTGTGCGAGCGCGTCGGCACAGAGGAGAAAGACCGGTGGCATGGCCGCCTGCGCCTCCTGCCTGGCCTCGCGCGTGACCTCGCCCGCGCAGACGATAGCCCCCATCTGCGAGCCAAACCTGCCCAGGTTGCGGCGCAAATCCTCGACCTCCGCCTTGCCCACTTCGCCCGCGCCACGGATGACGCGCACCGCCACGCGCCATTCGGTCAGCCCCTCGCGCCGCCGGGTGACAAAGACGAGCCCGTCGCGATTGCGCCGCGCCACCTTGAGGTCGAGGTAGCCCGTCCGCTCCAGAAGCGAGGCCACCGCCTTGTCAAAGGCCTGTCCGTCGAGCTCGCCGAGTCGCCGCCGCAGCTGCCGCAAGGTGTTCTTCTTCTGTTCGACCGCCATCGCGAGCAGGCGCGCCATCGTCAGCGGACGCTCGGCCTTGTCCTGCCGCCCTGAAGCCCCCTTCGCGTCCAAATCAGCGTCGGCGCGCAGGGCGATGTCGCCCGAAGCGAGAAACTCGAAGACAGGCCTGCGCCCGGCCTCGACGCGTCGGCGGTTCTCCTCGCGCAGCGCGTGAACCAACGCCTCGGCCCCCAGGTCGTCTCCCAAAACCTCCCGGTCGCGCGCCGCGGCCGCCAAATCCACCGCCGAGAGCGCCCCCTTGCAGGCATTGAAGATGTCGATCGCCACTTCCACCAGCGATCGCCTGCCCTGGCGCCGCCCGCTGTCCTCCTCGCGCCAATGCCCGCGCGTGCGCTCCCCACGACCGGCGATTCGAACCTTGGACGGCGACGCCGATGGATCGCGCTCCCGTCCGCGCAAAAGCGGCCCGGTGTTCTTCTCAAAGCTCTCCTCGATCGGCAGATCGAGCGCGCTCGCGTCCTCGGCCAACCCCCATTCCGTCAGCGCGAAGGTGTGAGGCGCCACGACACCGACGCGGCGCTCGGTGCGCTTTTTCGACATGGCCAAAAGCCGACTCTCCATCACCTCCTGCGGTGTCTTGCCGACATGGGAGAGGAGGTCACCGGCGAGGACGAGCTCGGTCAACGCCGCCACGTGCAGCGGCTTGCCCTCTTTCTGAAGGACGAAGAGGGCGGCTTCGTAAAAGGTCATGAAAATTCTCGCGTTCGGACCTTGAAAAAAAACGGCGCGCCGCCATTGGCGCGACCGGCGTCCAGTCCGACGGGGCCACCAGCAGAGGGTGGTGGGCGGTCCATTCCTTCGCGCCCCGCGTTCTGAACGAGCGTCACTCCCCATCCCCCCGACATGCCCAGGCGCTCTGGCCTGCGATGAGGCGTTTTATTTTGGTAGGCGCCTCAAAAAAGGCGCGCACTTTAGGAATCCCGATCTTGATGTCAAACCGTTTTTCCGCCCCATAAAAAGACACGTTTCATTATTGTTTTTTTGTGCTTTGGCGCACGGCAATTCAAAAGCCGCTTCAGCGCGGGGCAGTTTAAAAACGCTTCAGCGCTGGGCAGCTTAAAAGCGCTTGAGCGCTGGGCGGATTTTGTTTTTGATTCGAACTCGAATTAGCTCGATTTAATTTTTATATCCAAAACGCTTTTTGTTGGTCTGACTCACCATCGGCACGACATCGTCTTGAATCGACAACGACACGTCAAAAACGACGCGTCAAAGTCTTGAATTGACATTGGCGTGTCGGCGCCCGCTCTGCCCCGAACGAGCGACTTTAATTCGTTATTGTGCGAGCGGGAAAAACCCAGGTTTTTTCCCTCTCGCGCTC
>JAFVYB010000048.1 GCA_017500825.1 Myxococcaceae bacterium
GGGCAGGCATCAGGCGCCCCGCGTGAGCCCGAGGTCGTCGGCGACTTCGAATCGACCGCGCAGTTCAGCGGCCACGAGCGCCTGCTGAATGAGCGCGACAAGATCCGGCGAGGCGTCGAGGTCGGCGGAGAGCGATTCGAGGCGGGCGCGCGTCTCGTCGAGAGAGGTGGCGCTGTCGATGGCCTCGCGGACCTTGGTCATGAGGCTGCTGAGCAGGTCGCTCGATTCATCGCCAAGGCGGTTGGCAATGCGGTCGGCCTCGGCAGGGGCAGGTTCCGAGAAACTGAAGCCGCGCGCGTCGGAGGGTGCCTGAAGCGCAGAGAGCGTCGAGCCTGAGCCCGCGGGCGCCTCCTCCCACTCGCCGCCGTAGACCTCGCGCACCTCATCGAGCGTTGGGCGGAACCCGAGCTGGGCAAGGGTCGCGTCGCGCTGGGCACGGGCCGCGAGGTCCTCGACCGCCTCGAAGCGGCGCCAGACCTTGGGCGGGCGCGCGCGTGGAAAATTCCACTCGGTGAGCCATGTCACGACCTGGCTATTGAAGCTCTCGCACAGGGTGTCAGCGTCGGCCTTGAGCATCTGATCGCGGACGCTGAGGTGCGTCTTGGACTGCGCCAGCGAGCTGCCGTCATCGGTCGTCATGGTCTGGCCGAGGACGACTTTAGAGATCGCGGCGTCCATGCGATCGCAGAAGGCGCCAAAATCGCCACCAGCGGCGCGCGCCGATTCGAGCAGTGAGAGTGCGACTCCCTCAGGCACGACAGCGCCTGTGCTGCGCTGGATGCCGCTGACGAGGTCGAGGGCGGCCTTGCGGTCAGCCTCAGACGCGCCGCTCGGCAGTGTGGCCACAGCGGTCGGGCTGCCGAACTTGTCGAGAAATGACATCCAGAACTTGAGGCCGTGCCTCTTGAAAAACGCGGGCCAGTAGAGGCGGCCAGCGATGCCTCGGCCATAGGGGTCATCGGCGTGCTCAGCGCCCATGCGTGCGACCCAAAACTTGCGCTCAGGCATGCGCTCGCCGCGCGGGTTGGCACTCGTCAGGAGCAGGAGATCGCCGCTGGGCGAGAATCTGAAGCGCTTCTGGCGGCGGACGAGCAGGCGGTTGAGCCACACGCGGCCATCGGCGCGCACCTGCCAGTCGCACTCGGCCACAGCGAACCCGAGGAGCACCGCTGAGAGTATCTGGCGTGTGGCCTCGTCGTAGTTCGCACCCTTGAGGCATTCGCGCAGCCAGTCAGCGGCCTCGATGTCGGCGGTATCCTCCGAGGCGGGCTCAACGACCCATTCGTGAGCCACGACCGAGAGACGGCGCTGCTCAAAGGTGGCGGCGATCTGGTCGTCTTCAAGGAGGCGCTCGTAAACCTCCAGATCACCTCGCGCGCGCTCGCGCAGGACGTGGTCTTCGGGGACGAGAAAATCGAGGTGTTCGATAAAGCCGCGCGTGATGTCGCGGCCATCGGTGGTCGTCGCGAGCAGGTCGGTGACCGGGCGCTCGACCTTGGAGGACGAGCGGGTCATGACCGGCGCTCTTGGATGTGCACGTCACAGGGGCGGTCTAAAGTGTCTCTGAACGCGCTCTTTGCGGTTTGGTTATGGATGTCACAGGCGGCTGTTAGAGTGGCGCCGGGGGCGGTGTGGGCTGCTGGCGCTGTTGTAGGCGCGTCAAACAGGCGTCCAAGCCGCAGCGATCAGGCGCATGCGACACCCGGTCGTGCGCTTCTCGGGATGCAACGCCTGCCAGCGAGCGCCCGGCCTTTGGCAAAGGCGACGCAGTCGACGCGATATTCGGCGCGCTTGTCGTCGAGGCGGCGGACCTCGGCGCAGGTGGCGCGGCACAGGTCGGTCATGGCACTGTCGGCCTTGATGGCGCGCACGTCGTCGTTGAGCTCGACGCCGATGAACTGGCGGCCTTCTTTGAGGGCGGCCACAGGGAAGGCTCCGGCGCCTGCGGCGAAGTCGAGGACCATGTCGCCCAGGCAAAAGGAACCGTGCGCACAAAAAAAACGCCGCCCGAGGGGATTCGAGCGGCGTCTTTAAGTGTCACCGGACTGCCCAAGGGGAAAGACAGTTTCATCCAGCGACACCGCGCGGCCGCCTAGTCAAAGGGCATTTCTTTGTCAATTGAGATTTGGGAGTGGTTTCAAGGTTTTGGGATCATGCTCGTTGGACCCTTCTTGTCGACGCTGCCAGCAGGCGGCCTGATGTTCCCTGGACGGGCAGGACGCCGTTTGCATTGCGATTACAAGCTGCCGCGCCGATTGCGCGAGGACTCGTCGCTGTCGCCGGACACCTCGCCACACTCTGGGGCATCACCGGCTGGGGCGTCTCCGACGCGTGGGACGCCGCCGCCACTTGCTGCAAGGCCTGGCTGCGCGAAACCGGCGGCACCACGACGCGCAACCGCGAAGAAATCCGCGCCCTCGAACAAGTCCGCGCCTTCATCGAAGAGCATGGCCCCAACCGCTTCCTGCCGACCGGCCTCGACCCGGACAAACTCATCGTGCGCGGCGAA
>JAFVYB010000049.1 GCA_017500825.1 Myxococcaceae bacterium
CCACCCCTCCCTCCAGCACCTCCGCCCCGTCAAAATACACGTTGGCCAAATTAAAATCAGCCAATCATTTGGGGGAGCCCGTTTGGGGGAGAATGCGCGTTTTTGAATAAATTAAATCGAGCTTATGCGGTTCCAATTCAAAAAACTGCCCCGCGCTGAAGCGGCTTTGAATTGTCGTGCGCTGAAACGCGAATTTATTCAGGGGTGGCTTCGACGAGTCCTCGGGGACCGTGAAAGACGGCGCGGCGGTGGGAGAGAGGCCAGCGCCAGGTCTCGACGCGGACGCCGTCCCGCCATTCGACCTCGATGAATTCGGGCCAACCCCAGGCCAGGGCCGCAGCATCGGGCGACATGCCCTGGACGAGTCGTTTGTCGATGATGGCGGCGCGCTCCCTCTCGTCAAAGCGGCTCAGCGCTGTCTGAGGATCGCCTGTGGAAAAGAGGCGTTCCAGCTGCAGTGTCAGGCTGGCGCGAGTGAGTTCGTCGGCGGCGATGACAGCGGTCAGGCGGCGTCCCAAGGCGAGGGCGTGGCAGCGATCTTCGAGGCAGGTGAATTCGATCTGAACGGCCTGGCGAAAGACAGCACCTGTCGGCGCGCCTTCGGGCGTTTGGCGGGCGCGCAGAGGGGAGGGGAAATGGATGGCTTCGACGCGCACCGGGGTGCCGAGGGGCAGGATGCCGTGCGTTTGGGCGGGCAGGATGGGATGACCTGATTCGTCGCGCAGGAGATCGACGCTGTCGCGCGGCCAGGGGCTGGCGAGGAGTCGGGCTGGGGCGCCGAAGAAGTCGTGGATGGCGAGGCTGAGGGAGAGGCGCATCACTTCGCCCTCGTAGGCGCGCGTGATGGCCAGGCGTTCTTCGTTGGAAAGGCGCAGGGTGCTGCCCGCGCAACCGCCAAGCGCCGCGCACAGCGTGAACAGGCAAAAGCCCCGCCCCCGCCAAGTGTGGGAACGGAGCGTGTTCAAGCCAGAGCGAGGCGTTCGCTTCACGTCAGACGACCTTCCAGGTGGTGCCCTGCGGGGTGTCCATCAGCTCGACGCCCATGGCCTTCAAGGTGTCGCGCACGCTGTCGGCCTTGGCGAAGTCGCGATCTTTGCGCGCCAGGGTCCTCTCCTCGATGAGCCGCTCGACCTCGGTGGTGTCGATGCCGCGCGCGGCCGCTTTTCGCGTGCGCCGCCTGAGGAGGTAGGCCGCCGGGTCTTGTTCGAGCAGGCCGAGAATCGCGCCGATGTCGCGCACGGCCTTGCGCAAGGCGAAGAGCGTTCGATCCGCGTCGCGCCCTTTTTTGCCGCGCGGCCGCTCGCACAGCTGGTTCATCAGGGCAAAGGGGGCGGCCAACTGCCCAAGCGCCTCGGCCGCGTTGAAGTCGTCGGCCATGGCTTTTTGGAAATTGGGGACGATTTGGGCGACGAGTTCGGCCTCGATGAGCGGGCCATCGTCCGGCTCAAAGGCGCTGAGGCGATCGTCGACCTTGGCCAGCGTCTCGTAGAGGTAGTCGAGGCGCTTTTCGGCGTCGCTTAAGGCCACGTCGCTGAAGTTGATCGGGTTGCGGTAGTGCGTGCCGAGCAAAAAGCAGCGCAGGGCCTCGGCCTCGTAGCGTTCGAGCACGTCGCGGATGGTGAAGAAGTTGCCGAGCGACTTGGACATCTTCTCGTTGTCGATTTGGACAAAGCCGTTGTGCAGCCAGTAGCGGGCAAAGGGCTGGCCAGAGGCGGCCTCGGACTGCGCGATCTCGTTTTCGTGATGGGGGAAGACGAGGTCTTTGCCGCCGGCGTGAATGTCGAAGGTCGCGCCCAGGTATTTGGCGCTCATCGCCGAGCACTCGATGTGCCAGCCAGGGCGTCCCTCTCCCCAGGGGCTGGGCCAGGACGGCTCGCCGGGTTTGGCCGCCTTCCAGAGCGCGAAGTCGAGTGGATCGCGCTTGAGGTCGCCCGGGTCGACGCGCGCGCCCGCTTCCAACTGATCGAGATCGCGTCCGGACAGCTTGCCGTAGCCATCGAAGCCGCGGACCGAGAAGTAGACATCGCCCTGAGCCTCGTAGGCGTGGCCGTTGGCGATGATCTTCTCGATGAGGGAGACGATCTCGCCCATGTGGCAGGTGACCTTGGGCTCGACATCGGCCGGTCGCACGCCCAGCGCCCGCATGTCGGCCTGGAACTCGGCGATGAAGTGCTCGGAGATCTCGCTGGCCGGCACGCCCCGCTCGTTGGCGCGGCGGATGATCTTGTCGTCGATGTCGGTGAAGTTGCGCACGTAGCGCACCTCGTTGCCCAGGCTGCGCAGGAAGCGGGCGACGACATCGAAGGTCACGTAGACGCGCGCATGGCCCACGTGGCTCATGTCGTAGACTGTGGGACCGCAGACATACATGCCGACGCGGCCGGCCTCGATGGGGTGGAAGGGCTCTTTGCGGCCCGTCATCGTGTTGTGAACCGTGATTTCCATCTGAAGTGACTCCGAGGGGCGAAGGGGAGGGAAAGGAGAGGCTGAAGTCGGGCGCGCGCGGCGCTCCAGAGGGCCAATGGCCCGGTCGCGAGGGCGTGGCGCGGCGAAAAAAGGGCGCGGCCTATAGCACGGCGTCCACGGGGCTCAGCGGCTTTTGGCGGGGCGCGGCGCGGATAGGACAGGCGAAAGTCGTCCGCCTCGATGGGCCGTAGGGAGGGATCAATCGCCTGGGTCGCTCGAACCGCTCGTCATCGCGGGCGAGAGGAAGCGCGTGGCGTCCCAGCTCTCCAAATCGCCCATCAGCCTCGGCAGTGTCGCCAGGGAGGCGTCGCTCACGGACACGACCTGCCGTTCGCCGTCCGCGTCGATGAGCTGGAGGAAATTCTCGCCGCCCTCGCTCTTGCCGCAGGTGAGGGTGACGATGGGGTGGCCGCGGTTGTCTCGCAGAATCCAGGCGCGGCGCGGTGACTTGAGCCCGAGCGCGTCGAGGTCGACCTGGCCGTCGAGAAAGGCGCTGGCGGTCAATTGCTGGAAGGCGCCGAGGATGGAGCGGACGCGGGCCTCGGAAAAGGGCTTGGGGTAGAGGCCTTTGAGCTCCCAGCTGACGCGCGCCTCGTCGCCCTCGCCTTCGACCGCGCGATCGACGCGCAGCGGACCGTCGTCGAGGCGGAAGTCGAGGATGGCCACAGAGCCGGGGTCGAATCGCGTCACGTGTTTGTCGCGCAGCGCCGTGCTGTCCTGCTCAAAGGGCAAAAGGATGCTCGCCGGCAGTTCGAAGATGGTCGTCCGGTCGGTGCGGCGCGCGAGCAGCTTGGGCGTGGCGTCGCTCTCGCCATGGGTGCGGGCGGCATCGGGCGAGATGGGCGCGTCGACAAAGAGGAACTCGACGTGGCGGTAACCCCTGAGGGCGAGCTTGAGGCGCAGCCGGGGGCGGTCAAAGCCGCGTTCGAGCGTCTCGATGGGGGTGGCGCGCTCGCTGACAAAGCGGGTGATGTGCGTCTGTTCGATGGCGTCGAGCATCTTCTGCACGGCCTTATCGTCGGCCCGCGTGGCGATGGGCTTGTTGAGGCGCCAGCTGCCGTCGACGCCCTTGCGCAGGTGGGTGTGGCGGCCGGGCGCGATGGCCTCGATCACTTCGATTTGGTCCGAATAGACCGGGAGCAGGAGCAGGCTGCGCAGATCGAAGGTGTTCTTCTCGATGGCGAAGCGTAGCGGCGTCCGCGTCCGGTAGACCTCGGGGCGATTGTCGATGGCGATGTAGTCGTTGCCGTCGATCGCGGTGAGGCTGCCCAGTCGCAGGGTGTGCTGCTGGCCATTGCGCAGGCGGACGAGGGCGATCACTGCCGGCTTGTCGAGGCCAAAGCGCCTGGGGTCGGCGTCCGCGCCCTCGATTTTTTCCTGCCAGCTCACAGAGGCCAGCGCGTCGAGGATGAGTTCGACGGCGGAGAGGTTGGTGTAGTCCTGCACCGGCGTGACGAGGCGCCAGCCCGTGTTCTTCGCTTCGGTGAGGTAGCTCAGCCGCGTCGTCTCCCCCTTGGCCGTGATGGCGAAGCTCTCCACGTCGTCCTTCTTAAAGAGGAAGACTTTGTTCTCGACGGCCTTCTGCGCCTCGGCGGTCGTGTCGGTGAAGAAGACGCCATAGAGGGCGAACAGCCCCAGGCCGATGAGCGCGGCACAGAGGCAGACGATCCAGAGCAGGTGTTTTGATTGCTGGTCCATGGAGCGCGACAGGGGAACGCGAAGCGGGGCGCGGCGAGAGGGAACGCGGGCAGAGGCGGCCAGGCGCGTCACTTGCTGCGGCGGAGCATCCAGAGGGTGAGGCCAAAGGCGAGGATGGTGATGGGCAGGAGGTCGATGACGAAGAAGGTCATCATCGCCTGCCGCTCGGGCGTCATGTAGAGGCGCGAGGCCGTGCGCAGCTTGGGGCGGATGGTGATGCGTTCCGCCTGCGAGGCCAGCCAGTTGAGCGAATTGAGGAAGAAGTCCTCGTTGCCGAGCACCGAGCTGTAGCCGTTGGTGGCGAAGTCGCGGTCGCCGACGAGGACGACGCGCAGCTCGCGGTCCTCTCCGCCCTCGGTCAATGGCGGCAAAAGCGCGCTGGCGCGGGCGGCGATGGGGAAGGGTCCCTGGCGACGGGCGAGTTCTTCGGCGCTGGGCGCGGCTTTGGCCGGGACTGGCGCGGACGCGTCGTCGTCGGCCTTGGCGGCTGCGTCAGTCTTGGCGTCAGCGGCCTTGTCAGTGGTGTCGCTTGCCGCGGCGCTGTCCATGGCGTTGGCTGGCGGCGTCTGGGAGGCGGCGTCGGCGTCGGTCGTGGTGATGGCGTCCCGCGCGTCAGCGTCAGTGGGAGGTTGGGCGGCGTCGGGCGTGTCGGCTTTGGCGGCTGCGTCAGCGTCGGCCTTCAGTTCGTCGGCGGCGATGGCGGGCAAAGGCGCGTCGGGCAGGGCGCCGAGCCGGGCGGTGCGCGTCGTGAATGCCAGCTGCGTCATGGCCACGCCGGGGTGCGGATCGTCGACGAGCAGCTTCACCGGCGCCGCGGTGGGGAAGACCGTGGCGACCTGGAAACCGCGCGTGATCTCCTCGTTCGGGTTGTAGTCGCTGATCAGCGGCATGGCCTCGCTGCCTCCCTGCAGACGGCTTTCGGCGTCGAGGATCAGCGCCCGCTCCACGGCCAAGTCGAACTCGCTGAGCAAACCGTCCAGCCCGGTCTCGGCCATGGGCTCGACGAGCGCGAACAGGCGACCGCCGCGCAGGAGGAACCGGCGCAGGGTGTCCACCGCGTCGCTGTCGAACGGCGTCTGGGGCCCGGCGACGACCACGACCTCGATGTCTTGCGCGATGTCGTCTTTGCCCAGGGCGATCTCGACCGGCTCAAGACCCTCGCCCGCCATGCGCCTGGCCATGCTGGAGAGCCCGTGCTCGCGCGTGTCGCCCAGCCGCGCCTCTCCCCGCCCCACGCTGAAGCCGACTTTTTTGCGCTCGATGCGCGTGACGCTGAGCAGGGCGTTCGTCAGGGCCTCTTCGGTGGGCAGGCTCACCCGGCTCTCGCGATCCTCGCTCGTGAGAACGACGCGCGGCCCGTCCTGGCGGATGTTCATCTGGGTGGCGCGCAGGGGGTCTTTGAGCGGGTCGACAAACTCGAACCGGAAGCGCGGGCTGATGGCGGCGTATTTCTCGAAGAGCGCCTTAAAGAGCGCGTGCGCCTCCTCGTCGGCGCGCACAAAGGCCGTGGCCATCACGTCCTGGCCGAGAGATCGCAGCGTCGCCTGCGTGTCGGTCGACAGCTGGTGGATCTGGTTGGAGGTGAAGTCCCAGCTCATCGGCCGCTTCACCGCCACGTAGTTGGCCAGGCAGAGCAACGCGAGCACCGCCAGGGCGCTGACAGCGCTGGCGCCCACGAAGAACGAGCTGCGCCCCGCCGAGGTGGTGCCGATGTGGCGCCAGTTGGTCGCGAAAAAGAAGGCGAAGAAGGCCAGCGCCGTCACGAGCTTGAGCTTCACGAAGGACTCGGCGCCGATCATCCAGGTGAGCACGCTGCTGACGAGCAGGAGGCCGCCGAGCGCGGCGAGGATTCTTCCGACATGCTTCAGTTGCATGGGCAGGGCTCCGAAAAGTGGGGCGGGTCAGGTCCAGCGCTGTCCCTCGATGGCGCGGTGCGAGAGGAAGAGCCCCAGCGCGACGAACGAGAGGAAGTAGACGAGGTCTTCGAGGCGAACGAGGCCTTGGACGAATCCCATCAGGTGGTTGGGCGCGCTCAGGTGAATCAGCACGGTCTGCACGACGCCCTCGGCGCTCTGGCCCATCCACCCCACGCTCCACAGAAGGATGAGGGCGAGCAGCGAGATGATGGCGGCGACGGCCTGGCTGTCGGTCAGGGCGCTGACAAAGAGGCCAATGGCCATGGCGGCCGAGGCCCAGAGGAAGAGGCCGAGGAAGGCGACGCGCACGGTGTTCCACTCGATGCCGCTCTGTCCGTCGACGCTGATGGCGAAGCGCTCCAGCATGGCCGGCGCGAGAAAGGCGAGCGCCAGGGTCAGGGTGAGGATGAGGACGCCGCTTAAGTATTTGCCGAGCACGAGTTCGATGGGGCGCACGGGCGCGGTCATCAAAAGCTCGAAGGTGCGCTGGCGCTTTTCCTCGGCGATGAGGCGCATCGAGAGAAAGGGCGCGGTGAGGGCCACGAGCAGTCCGGTCTGGTGGATGCAGGGCAGGACGACGAGGTCGGTCAGGTTGAGCAGCGACGAGTCGATGAGCTCCGGCATGCGCAAGGCGGCGAGGCTCAGCTGCTGGAACTTCTGAATCACGCCGATGAGGAAGAAGCCCATGAAGACGGTCGAGACGGCGAACAGGGCGTAGGGCAGGGGCGTGGTGAAGTAGATGTTCAGCTCTTTGCGGGCGATGGCGAGCGTGTTGCGCATGGGCGAACTCCCGTGGGGGCGGTGGCGTCTCAGGGCGGCGGCAGTGGCGCGACGCCGTGCGTCCAAGGTGTCTCTGGCGCAGGCGGTTTAGGGGCGGTCTGTCGCGGCCGCGTCTGCTCTCGGTTCAGTCGGCGGCCTGGGCGCGGTTGTCGGTCGGCGCGCCCTTGTCGGCGTCGGTCGTGGCTTCGATGGCGTCACTTTTCGCCGCGCTGGCCGCGTGCCTGGAGTCGCCTTGGGCGGTGGCGTCGGCCTGAACGTCTGAAACGCGGTCGGCGTCGGTCCGAACGTCTGGCCCGTTCTTGGGCGCCGGGGCTGGGTCTGGCTCTGGCGCGGCGCTGGTGGCCATGGGCTGGGCCGGGGAGGGCTTCTGGTCCACGGCCTTGGGGGCATCGATGGCCGGTGACGCCGTGACCTGTCCCGTCATTCGCGCGTCGGTCGGAGCGGTTGCGTCGCCATCGGCGGACGCCACAGAGGCCTTGCCCTCGATGAGGCGCAGATACAGCTCCTCCAGACTCGCCTGCCGCCCCTCCAGAATCTGCTGCCGCAGCCCCTCAATCGTGTCGAAGGCCAGCTTTTCGCCCGACTTGAGGATGAGGACCTTCTGACAGAGCTCGGTCACCTCGCTGAGGATGTGCGTCGAGAGGATGATCGTGTGCTGTCCCGAGCTGGCCAGATCGCGGATGAGCGAACGCACCTCGATGATTTGCACCGGGTCGAGCCCCACGGTCGGCTCGTCGAGGATGAGCACGGGCGGCGCCCCGAGAATGGCCTGCGCCAGTCCGACGCGCTGGCGGTAGCCCTTGGAGAGGTTGCCGATCAGGCGCTCCTGAACGTCGGCGACGCGCGCGGCATCGAGCGCCCGTTCAATCTCGCGTCGCATGTCCCGCCGGTGGACGCCTTTGATGCGCGCGCAAAAGGCCAGGTAATCGCGCACCGTCATGTCCAAATAAACGGGCGGCTGTTCGGGCAGGTAGCCGATGCGGCGCTTGACCTCCAAAGGCGACTCGAAAACGTCAAATCCCGCGACCCGCGCAGTCCCCGAGGTGGGCGGCAAAAATCCCGTGAGCATGCGCATTGTCGTCGTCTTGCCCGCGCCATTGGGACCGAGAAATCCCAGGACCTCGCCCGCCTTGAGTTCAAAGCTCAGCGCGTTTACCGCGGCCCGCTCCCGATAGAGCTTGGTGAGCCCCTCCACCTCGATCATCATCGCCATGCGCTCGCTCCTGAAAAAAAGGGGCGTGCCTCATAGACGGCGAAAGTGGACTGTCAAGGGAAGTGGCCAGTTGTCGGACCGCCGCCACGCCATATAATTCAAAACGCTTTGATAAATGACGGTTTATTAAGCCGATGAATTGTTTCGACGCCGTTTGCCCGGAATTTTATTTTTTTGTTGAACAAAGGCGCCCGCGCGCCGCGAAACGCGTTTTTTATAAAATCCAGAAAAGTTGATTGAAATCTATTTATTTAGTCGGATCGCTTTTGAATCCACCAAAACTCGCGTCGCTGGCGAACGCCTCGATTTGATTTCGACAAAACACATTCACAACGCGCCGACAAAGACAATTCAGCCGACATTCAAAAACACCAAATCGCGGAACATGCCTTTCGGAAACGCATTCTTGCCGGGTTGTTCAACATCTGACATGGGCCGCCGCCATTCTGGCCTGGCCACCCGCCTTTGAGGTCGGACGGGCGTGTTTTGGGAGGCGCCGATGGATAAATTCGACAGGGACAAGGCGATTTTCAGCACGCGCGCGGGAAGGCGACGACGGCCCGCCCCGGTCCCAGCGCCCTCAGAGGTGGATGACGAACGCACCACGCCGGGAGGCTTTGTCGACAGCGTCGGACGCGCGCCCTCAGGCTATTCCGGCAGTGCTTTCGACGGCGATTTTGGCGGCCATTTCAGCGGTGATTTTGGCGGTTTTCCCCAGGACGGATCGCCCAATCCTGTCGTCACCCCCGAGGCGCGGACCCATCCGCTGAGCATCGCGGCGCTTCTCTTCGCGCTTCTCTGTCCCGGCCCCGGCGCCCTCATCGCCCTTGTCTGCGCGTTCTTCGCTTTTCGCCAAATCAGGCTCGGCGACGGCAAGTGGCTCGGCGACGGCATGACCAAGGCCGCGGTCGCGCTCAGCCTCGTCCAGGTCATCCTCATCGGCGTGATGGTTGAACATCATCTGGCCTTTAACCGTCAGATGGAGGCTGTCCGCGTAGAGGGCGTTCAATTCCTTCACGACTTCACGCGCTATCAGGAGGACGAGTCGTTCGCCGAAAAGGCCCGGGCCCGCATGAGCAAGGAGATGAGGCGCGCCATCGAGCCGCCCAAAGACGAGCATTTCAGCTTCGACATCGCCGACACGCTTGGCGCCTTTCACGCCTTGCGGACATGCACCAAAGGCAGCGTCCAGATGACGCAGGATGGTTCGCCAGCCACCGCACATATTGAATGCACTGCGACCTTCGCCCCCAACGGCCCGCCCATCGCCGTCAACATGTTCTTTGTCCAGGAAGGCGAGACGAATGATTGGCGCGTTTCCGGCTTCACCCTCAAGTCGCCGCTCCATGCCCAGCCCTTCGCCATCCGTGGCGGGCTCATGATCACACCCCATCTGCCAGCGTTTCGACGCTGATTCGCCGCGCCGCCCTCTCCGCTCTTTCGAGGTTGTTCGAGTCGATGTCCCTTTTGTTCGCGCCACCGCGCGCCCGCCGCCTGCCGCTCACCGCTCTCCTGACGATTCTGGCCCTGCCCACACCCCATGCCTGGGCCGACGAGACCAGCGCCTCTGCCCCCGCGCCCTTGCCGCTGGCAGGCACCGCCGAGACCTCCTCCGCGCCCGTTGCCCCCGCGCCCGCCGCCGACACAGCGGCCCCCAGGCCATCGCTTCCCTGCGCCTCGCCCCTCCTCGACGCCGTGCTCGCCGCCCACGAGCGCCTCTGCCATGCCGGAACCTGCGTGCCCGAGGATTTGGCCGTGCTCGACGCCGCCGTCGACTTCCTCAAGACGTGCGCCGCCCGCCAAAGCGCCGCGCCCGCCGTCGACATAGCGGACCCCACGCCATCCTCTCAACCATCCCAGAGCACGCGCCCCATGACGCGCGCCTCTCGGTCGCGCTGGATCTTCCCGGTCAGCCGCATGCGCCCTGTCGACTCGATGGGCGGCCCCGACGGCAAGGGCTACCTCAAAAACCGCCGCGTCAAATGCTACGCCACGGCGCGCGCTGGCCACCCGGCCCACGACCTCTTTGTCCGCGATAGACGCCAGAGCGGCCGCGATCGTCAGGGACGGGCCTTTGAGGCGCTGGCGGTCGAGGCTGGCTACGTGATGAGCGTCAAGCGCGGCTGGACAGAGGATGGCGGCGCGGGCGGCAACTACCTGCTGCTCTACCTGCCGGCGCGAAACTGGGTCGCCTACTACGCGCACATGGCGTCGATCAGCGTTGAGGTCGGCCAACGCGTCGAAGCGGGCGAGTCCCTCGGCGTCATTGGCCGCAGCGGCAGAAACGCCAAACAATCGCGTTCACCCACCCATTTGCATTTCGCCATCTGGAATCCGGAAAACAATTGGATGCCCCTTGACCCCTATTCTCTCTTGCGAAACGCGAAGACCATCGGTGATTAATTTTTTGGCGCCCCGGCGCACACCTTTGTTTTTTTGTGTTTTGGCGCACGGCAGTTCATTTCTCGCTGTGCGCTTTTTTTGTTTTCTGCGCTTGAGCACGCGCATTCAAAAGAGACGTTTCCACTATTAAAAACGCGCTTCCACTCGGGCACGGCGCAAAACAATGCGCTTGAGCACGCGCCAACCTCAAACCGCTTCAGCGCGGCGCAATTGTTGATTTTCGCGCTTCACCGCCCGGCAATTGTTCAATTCTCCACGAAATTCCTCCCAAAACACCCCCCAAACGGGCTCCCCCGAATGATTCGCTGATTTTAATTTGGCCAACGTGTATTTTAACGGGGCGGGAGGTGATGGAGGGAGGGGTGGGTGGACGCTGCGCCCGAGTGGAAACGCGTCTTTTAAGAATGCCATGCGCCAAAGCACAAAAACAAAGGTGTGCGCTGAAGCACAAAAACAATGAGGAAACGTCTATTCTTTGTCTTTTTCTTCTTTTTCCAGGGCGGCGTATTTTTTGAGTAAATCTTCGACTGCCTCGCGCAAAAATTCGCTCTGGGTAATGCGCGTTTTTTTGGAGAGCTCGCGCAGTTTTTCGGCCGTGGAGACGGGGACCAGGACATGGGTCGCGACTTCTGGATTCTCTCGATCGGACATGGCGGCTCCTCTGGGCGTCGGTAGGGCGATGTCGTATTGATCCGATGGTGTGGGCCTGTGGACGACACGTGGCGGGGCTCTTCGCTTTGGCCCTTGACAAAGTCAAAAAATCTCCCGCGCCCGCGGACGCTGGCTGGAGGTGGCTTTGGACGCGTTGCGCTGGCCTGTCTCGCCGCTCTTGTCGCGCCTCTCGACGGCCCGTGGCTCATGCCGCGCCGGACCGCGTGACACAGGCGTTTTCCACAGCCTGGGCGTTGGTCACACTTGGTGAATCAGAAGCCTTTCCAAAGGCGGGGCGTTGGTGGATAGGCGCGCGCCCTTTTGCAAGGGGCCCTTGGGGCCGCCCAGCGGTCTGTCGGCGGGGCATTGGCGCGGCAGACGTGGAGAACGAGATGGCGAGAGAGCTGCCAAATCCCGAGCACTTCAAAGTCGAGACAACGGTGGAGGTCCGCTGGTCCGACCTCGACGCGCTCAGGCACGTCAACAACGCGCGCTACCTGACCTTTTGCGAGATGGCGAACTTCAGCTGGTTCGCGAAGGTGGCGCCGGGTCAGGAGCTGCACGAGGTGCCCGCGTATCCGGTGTTGGCGCGCGCCGAGTGCGATTTTGTCGCCTCGATTCTCTATCCGTCGACGATTCAGGTCCTGACGCGCGCGGTGCGGGTGGGCAGTTCCAGCCTCTGCCTGGAGCATTTTTTGCGCGACGCGGAGAGCGGCAAGGCGCACGCGCTGGTCCATCTGACGCTCGTTTTCATCGACCGCGAGACACACCGCGCCACGCCCATTCCCGAGGAGATTCGGCGCGCGATTGAGGCGCTCGACGGCGTCTGACGCTCTGACGCCCGGGAGCCGAGGCGTGGGGAAGAGGGCGCTTCCGGTGGCTAGCGGCGGATCTGGCCGTTGCCGCGCACGATGAATTTTTGCGCGGTCAACTCCTCCAGCCCCATGGGGCCAAAGGCGTGCAGCTTGGTGGTGCTGATGCCGATTTCGGCGCCCAGGCCGAGTTCGCCGCCGTCGTTGAAGCGCGTCGAGGTGTTGACCATGACGGCCGAGGCCTCGACCTCGCGGGTGAAGCGCTCGATGGCGGCGCTGTCCTCGGCGATGATGGCTTCGGTGTGCAGCGAGCCGTGGCGGGCGATGTGTTCGAGGGCGCCGTCGATGGAGTCGACGACTTTGACGGCCATGATCTTGTCGAGGAACTCGCGGCCAAAGTCGTCCGATCGCGCGGGCGTTGCCTGGACGCGGTGCTGACAGAGCTGGACAAGGGCGTCGGGGCAGGCGCGCAACTCAACGCCGGCGTCGATGAGGGCGCGGGCGATGGGCGCGAGGTGGCGCAGGGCGTCGCGGTCGATGAGGAGGCACTCGGCGGCGTTGCAGACTCCGGGGGGCGCGCGGCCTTGGCGTTGACGGCGATGGCCATGGCTTTTTCGAGGTCGGCCGAGGCGTGGACAAAGACGTGGCAGACGCCCTTGAAGTGCTTGAGCACGGGCACGCGCGCGTTGTCGGCCACGAAGCGGATGAGGCTTTCGCCGCCGCGCGGGATGACGAGGTCGATCAGCTCGTCCTGACGGAGGAGCGAGAGCATCAGGGCGCGATCTGGCGTGTCGACGAGTTGCACGGCGTCGGGCAGGAGGCCGGCGTCTTCGAGGCCGAGGTGGATGGCGCGTCCGAGGGCGAGGTTGCTGTTCAGCGCTTCTTTGCCTCCGCGCAGAATCACGGCGTTGCCACTCTTGAGGCAGAGCGCGGCGGCGTCGGGCGTCACGTTGGGGCGGGCCTCGTAGATCATGAGGATCACGCCGAGGGGGATGCGCACGCGGCGCACGTCGAGGCCGTTGGGGCGCGTCCAGTGGCGCGTCTCTTCGCCGACGGGATCGGGCAAATCGCGCACGGCTTCGACCGCTTTGGCCACCGATTCGAGGCGCGCTTCGTCGAGGCGCAGGCGGTCGATCATGGCGTCGGAGAGGCGGGCCTTTTGGGCGGCGGCGAGGTCGCGCGCGTTGGCGTCGAGGATCTCCCGGGACAGTTCGCGCAGGCGGCGGGCGATGGCGTCGAGGGCGGCGTTTTTTTGCCCGGTCGTGGCGGCGGCGAGCGGACGCGCGGCGGCTTTGGCGCGGCGGGCGAGGGACTGGGCAAGGGCGTCGAGAGAGTCGGTGGTGCACATGGTTGGCTCCAAAGGGGGCGAGGGAACGGAAACGCCGGTTTGAGGGGGGCGCCAACACGCGGGCGCGCGCTTTGCTCCCCAAAATCGCCTCAGGCAGGCACGGGCGTGTTCTCTCGCGGCAGGAGGGCGAGGTCGTCGCGGTGGATGGCCTCTTCGACAAAGCCCTCGCCGAGCAGGGCCTCGATTTGCGAGCTGTGGCGTCCGGCGATGCGGCGCAATTCGCTGGCCTCGTGCGCCGAGAGACCGCGGGCAAAGACCTGTCCGTCGAGATCGGCGATGTCGACCGGGTCGCCCACCTCGAAGTGGCCTTCGACCGCGCGCACGCCAGAGGGGAGCAGGCTCTTTTTGGCGTCGAGAACGGCACGGCGCGCGCCCTCATCCACGCGCAACATTCCCTTGGGACGCAGGGCGTGGGCGAGCCAGCGCTTGCGGGCGGAGAGCGGGGAGTGGCTGGCGCCGAAATAGGTGCCGAGATCTTCGCCCCGGAGCACGCGCGGCAGGGCGCTCGGTGCCTTGCCGTGGAGGATGATCGTCGGCACGCCCGCCTCGGCGGCGCAGCGCGCGGCGTGGATTTTGGTCGCCATGCCTCCGGTGCCGACGCCGGATTTGCTCTCGCCTGCCAGGCGCTCGATGTCGGGCCCCACCTGCTCGACGAACGAGATGCGGCGCGCCGTCGGATCCTCGCGCGGGTCAGCGGTGAACAGTCCGTCCACATCCGAGGCGATGACGAGGAGATCGGCGCCGATGAGGCCCGCCACCAGGCCGGCGAGGTTGTCGTTGTCGCCCAGCTTGATCTCGTCCACCGAGACCGTGTCGTTCTCGTTCACGATGGGAATGGCGCGGTGCTCGAAGAGACATTCGAAGGCGCGGCGCGCGTTGAGGTAGCGGGTGCGGCTGGAGAAGTCGCTGTGGGTGAGGAGGATTTGGGCGGCGCACAGGCCCGCGGCGCCAAACGCGCTCTCGTAGCGGTTCATCAACAGGCCCTGACCGACGGCGGCGGCGGCTTGCTTGGCGGGCAGTGTGCGGGGGCGGCCATCGAGGCCCAGACGCTCGACGCCCAGGGCCACGGCGCCGGAGCTGACGATGACGAGCTGTCGCGTTCTGGCGATCTCGGCGAGGTCGGCGGTGAGGCGGGCGAAGTGGATGGCGTCGAAGTGACCGCGCTCGGTGAGCACGCCTGTGCCGAGTTTCACGACGAGTCGGCGGACATGGGAAAAATCGCGCAGGGACATGGAGCGTTTCAGAGGGGGAAAGGCCGCTGGGCCGAAAAAGGGGCGGGGCCGAAGATCGCGCGCTCTGCTTTGTCAAGCGGCTTCACCGCGCCCGCCGCGCCCACTGTGTCGACGAAGACACGCCGCCGGGCGGCGATTCAGGGCCGGGCGAACCAGTCCCCGGGATCGAGGGGCAATCCGTGCCGGCGCAGCTCAAAGTGGAGGCCGGGCGCCTTTTTCGAATCCGTCTTTCCCACAGCGCCGATCACCTCTCCCTGAACCACCCGCTCGCCGACCGCGCGATCGAACGACGAGAGGCGCGCGTAAATCGAATGGTAGCCGTCGCTATGCTCGACGATGAGCAGGGCGCCGTAACCTGTCAGAGAGGCCGCGTGGACGATCCGCCCCGGCGCCACGGCGCAAACCGGCGTGTCAGGCGCGGCGCGGATGTCGAGGCCGTTGTGGGCGGTGCGCGTTCCCGAGCGCAGGTCGACGATGGGGCCAAAGCCGACCGCGATCACGCCCTCGACCGGAAAGACGAGCCGTCCGTGGTGCCGCTGAAAAAAGGCGTCAGGGCCTTTGGCGCGCTGGCCGGGCGTTGGCCGTTGGCCGGAGGGCGCGAGTGCCTGGCTGGATGGTCTTAACGCGCTGGCGACCCTGGACGCGTTGGCGCGCGCCGCACTCCCGGCGAGGGCGAGGGCGAGCACCCCGGCGAGGGCGATTCTCAGACGTGGCGGCCCAAGGCGCCCGTGCCTCATCGCTTGTGAACGCGTCCTGGTTCCCCTTTGTCGCGCGACAAAAACGCGCGCCCGGCGAGAGCGAAATCGAGGCGAGTCACGCCGCTGTTTTGGAAGGCGCGCCACCTGTTCCAACGGCCCGCGACCACCGCCCGCGCCAGGGCGATTTTGGCCGCCCGACGACGCGTCTTTGCCTCTCTGGACACGCCCCATCCCCTGAACTATGGGCCGCCCGCCCTTCATCCCCGACCACGGAGAAGCCCCATGACTTTCAAGCGATCCGCAGGCGTCCTGCTCCACATCTCCAGCCTCCCCGGCGATTTCGGCATTGGCGATCTTGGAGAGCGCGCGCACTGGTTCATCGACTTCCTCGCCGCCGCCGGTCAGTCCTACTGGCAGATCCTGCCGCTCGGGCCGGACGACGCGGGCAACCCCTACATGGCGCAGTCCACCTGGGCCGGTTCGCCCTTCCTCGTCTCGCTGGAGGCGCTGGAGCGCGCGGGCGACCTCATCCCCTCCGAGCTCAGCGCGGCGCGCGTGCCGCAAGGGTCGCTCGTCGATTACGGCTTCATCAGTCGCACCAGACGCGAACTCCTCTCCCTGGCGGCGCAGCGCTTCTTCGCCTCGGGACGCGATCGGAGCGCCTACGACAAATTCTGCGAGGCGGAGAGCGACTGGCTCGACGACTGGGCGCTCTTCTCGGCGGCGCGTCAGACGCACGGCAACCGTCCGTGGTGGGAGTGGCCGCGCGACATCGCCCTGCGCACGCCTCAGGGCATCAAGTCGCTTCGCGAGAGCTGTCAGCGCGAGATCGACACCGCCAAATACGTCCAGTTCCGCTTCTTCCAGCAGCTGGACGCCCTGCGCAAAAAGGCCGCCTCGGCTGGCATCCGCCTCATCGGCGACGTTCCCATCTACTGCTCGCGTGACAGTGCCGATGTCTGGGCCGCGCGCGAATACTTCCAGCTCGACGACAACGGCGCGCCCAAGCTCGTCTCCGGCGTTCCGCCCGACTACTTCGCCAAGGACGGCCAACTGTGGGGCTCGCCCATCTACGACTGGCAACGCCTGGAAAAGGACGGCTTCCGCTGGTGGATCCGCCGCGTCAAAGCCGTGCTGCGCCAGTGCGACGTGCTGCGCATCGATCACTTCCGCGCCTTCGAGGCCTACTGGGCCATCCCTGCCACTGCCGCCACCGCGCGCGAGGGCCGCTGGGTCAAGGGGCCGGGCGACGCCTTCTTCGCCGCTGTCAAGGAAGCGCTCGGCGGCCAGATGTCATTCATCGCCGAGGACCTGGGCATCATCACCAAGGGCGTGCGCGAACTGCGCGACCGCTGGGATCTGCCGGGCATGCGCGTGCTTCAATTCGCCTTTGGCGAAGGCGCGGCCAGCCCCCATCTGCCCATCCGCCACACCCCCAACAGCGTCGTCTACACCGGTACCCACGACAACGACACGACGGTCGGCTGGTATGAGAAGGCGTCGGCCATCGAGAAGGACCTCTTCCGCCGCTACACCGCCACTGACGGCGGCTACTGCCACTACCACATGATCCGCCTGGCCTATGGCTCCATCGCCTCCCTGGCGATCGTCCCGATGCAGGACGTGCTCGGCCTGGGCACTTGGGCGCGCTTCAACATCCCCGGACTCGTCGAGGGCAACTGGAAGTGGAAGCTGTTGCCCGAACAGCTCGGCGAGGCGCCGGTGGCCATGCTGCACGAGATGGCCGAGGTCTTCGGACGCCTGCCCTGGCAAAAACAGGCCGAGGAGATGGACGACGCCCAGATCGAAGCCGCCTGACCGACCGCCGCACTGAGGCCACCCGCTCCGACCACCGCCCCTTGCTCCGGAGGTGCTCATGCGCAACGCCCCCACCACCTGCCACGGGCTGACCACGCCACTCTTCCTCATCCTGCTCGGCATCTATTGCTGCGACTCCCATCTGGAACACTCGTCATGGCAGGACGAGAGCTGGCTCAGCCGCATCGAGCGCCGCTGGGAGGCCAACGTCGGCGGCCACACCTTCGCGATCACCTTCTGCGAGGACGCGCGAGCCTGGGACAGCGCCCCCATCGACGGCTGCTCGATCGATCACGTCGTCCACTCCGGCTGGTTTGGTCACGGCAACACCTCGGCGCGCGGCTGCGGCGGCTGCGAACTCGATGTCCTGGCGCTCACCACGGTCCTCGTCACCACCGAAGACGGCCAGCTGCACGCCATCCGCGACGGCCAATTCCATCTGGGCACGGCCTACGACGACCGCCTCGACAACAACGACTTCACCTTCTCCTGCCGCGACGACATCTGGCAGCGCTCCGACTGGGACGGCGATGACGCGCCCGACATGGCCCTGACCGACCTGAGCTGCGAGCTGCTCGACGGCGTCCAAAACCTGCCCAACGGCGCCCTCGCCATCCGCGGCCAAACGCTGCGCGAGCTTGGTTATGCCTCGGTCAATGTGCCGCTCCTGCGCATCTTTGATTCGACGAGCGCTGTCGACACCTGCGCCGAATGGCGTAAAAACAAATCAAATCAAACAAACTCGGACGAACAAACCAATTCAACCAATCAATAAATTCAAAGGCGCCACCCGCCATTGCCGCGCGGATGACGCCCCACCTCATCGACACGGCCCAATCCTCAAAAGCCGAAGCCGATGTGCGCGCCCCAATTGACCCATTGCAGGGTATCTGTGCGCAAATTTTTCCGCGCGCCCAAATGCATCGCGTTCCATTCAAGATGCGCGCCCAAAACAAAATGCTCGAATGACACCAAATCGAGCGAGGCGCCCACGTTGACCATTGGCCCGTTCTGATACCGCGCCCTTCCCTCGTCTGGCCGCGCCGCCGCTTCGCCATAGCCAATATGCGCGTAAATTCCCGGCGACAGGATTTTGCCATAAACATAAGCCAGACGCGCGCCGACAAAGCCGCCATAGGTGTCCATCAATCCGACCAGTCGGCCGTCCATATTTGTCCGCAAATACCAGCCACCGCCCTCGACCGAGAGCTGAAAGACATCGCCAAAGGCGTAACCAAACCTCGCCTTGGCGCCAAAATTATCCGGAAATTCCGGCCAATCCCCAGGGAAGTTATTCCCCTGACCCTGAATGGCGCCGCGGTCCAATTCACCGGCAATAAAAAAGTCCGCCCGCGCCTGAGATGGCAACGCCAACAAAACCGCGCCAACCGCCAGCGCGGCCATTGAGACGAGCGTTTTGTGGAGCATTCAATCTCCCCCTTTTGCCAACGGCAGCCCCGCGTCGCTCGCAATAATTCCGCTCGCGAAGGGACAAACCGCCAGCGCACCCGAAAATCGCTCCCCCCAAGGTTAAGGCGGCGCCCATCCAGGGGCACCCGACAAGGGGTTGAATGTTCGCTTCAGTTCGATTTTTTATTTTTCAACACGTTATTTTGACGCCCATAAGCTCGATTTAATTTATTGAAAAAGACGCGTTTTCGAATTGTTTTATGGTTTAAACATTTAAAAACGTTTTCTTGAAACTCCGATTCACCATTCGGAGAGCGCGGATTCATTTAAAAACGTTTTATTGGAGCTCCGAACGACGGCTCGGAAAGCGCGGTTTCTCTAAAGATATTTATATCTTTAAAAACACTCATTCCAAAACGCCGCTCGGAAAGCGCGGACCGTGAGTGCGTCCGGCCGCACTCATCTGCCCTCCATTCACGAGGGGGAAAAACCAATGGTTGTTTCCCCCTCGTGGCTCCCCTTTTTCCTTCCGCAGCCGTCGGTCCTCGCTCCCACCAAAGGTGGGGCCGGCTGCGGGCCGCCGGACAAATGCCCGCCCTAAGCGCCTCAATGGCCTGTTTTATTTGCCC
>JAFVYB010000050.1 GCA_017500825.1 Myxococcaceae bacterium
CCCCGTTAAAATACACGTTGGCCAAATTAAAATCATCGAATCATTTGGGGGAGCCCGTTTGGGGGAGAAAGCGCGTTTTTGAATAAATTAAATCGAGCCAATTTGAGTCGAAATCAAATAAAAAAAATAAACCTGCCGCGCGCTCAAGCGCTTTTCAACTGCCCAGCGCTGAAGCGGTTTGAGGTTGGCGCGTGCTGAAGCGGCTTTTGAGACGTTGCGCCCCAGTGGAAACGCGTTTTTTTTAATACCGCGCGCTCAAGCACAAAAAACAAAGGTGTGCGCTGGCGCGCAAAAAAACAAAAAAAAGCGCACAGCAGGAAACAAACCGCCGTGCGCTTCAGGCGCAAAAAACTATCAGGAATCGCGTCTTTTAATCTTCGCCACGGCGCACGCGGCGCACCGACTCGATGGGGCGCTTGCCTGGCGGCAGGTTGGAGCTCGAACGCAGCACTGGGCGACCGTCGGGATGGAGGAGATAGGCGGAGCGGGCGCCCTTCTTGGCCTTGCGCGGCTTGTCGTCGTCGGCGTCGGCCTCGACTTCGCGAATCGCCAGGGCAGCGGGTTCGGCCTTGGGCGTCTCGGCTTTGGGCGTCTCTGCGGGCTTGGCGGCGGGCTCTGCCTTGACCAGTTCGGCCTTGGGTTCGGCTTTGGCCTCAGTCTTGGGCGCTTCAGCTGCCTTGGGGGCTTCGGCGGGTTTGGCCGGTTTGGCGGGCGTCTCGGCGAACTTAAATCCCATCGTGATGTCGCCCTTGGCCACGCGCTCTTTGTGCTGCTTCTCGAAGATCTCGGCGTATTCGCTGGCGCGCGCGATTTGGTCCTGAATCTCGTCCGAGTCGGGCAGGCCCTTCTCGCGGTTCTTCAGGGACGGCGCCCAGTAAGTGACGATGTTGGAGGTCATGAAGTTGGGCGGCGGCGGCATGCCGTAGGTCTTCGGGTCGAAGAAGTCCTCCTTGATGTCGGCGAAGCCGTGCGACTGCAGCATCGGCAGGAACGAGGGCAGCATGCCGGTCGGCGCGTGGTAGCCGTGGATGTGGCCCTCGGCGTCCTTGTGGGTGGGCGCGAAGACGAAGAGGTTGCGCGTCCGGTATTCGCCCTTCTCGTCCAGGGGCAGCACCTCGGCGATGGCCGTCGTCTTGCGCGAGCCGTCGTGGAAGCGCTCGCAGGTGATGATGGCGTTGATGGCGCTGGCCACCTGGGCGCGGATGGCGACGAGCGGCATGTCGATCGACGACATGAGGCAGAGCGATTCGAGGCGGCGCAGTGTGTCGGTCGGGGTGTTGGCGTGGGTGGTGGCCATCGAACCGCCGTGGCCGGTGTTCATCGCCTGCATCAGGTCAAAGGCCTCGCCGCCGCGCACCTCGCCGACGACGATGCGGTCGGGCCTGAGGCGCAACGAGGAGTGGAGCAGGTGTCCCATGTTGACCTCGCCCTTGCCGAACTTGTCGGCCGGTCGCGACTCGAAGGGGACGATGTGGTCCTGCTGCATCTGCAATTCGGCCGAGTCCTCGATGGTGATGATGCGCTCGTCGTTGGGAATGAGCGTCGAGACGATGTTGAGCAGCGTCGTCTTTCCCGAGCCCGTGCCGCCGGCGACGATGATGTTCAGCTTCGAGTGGACCATCGCCTTGATCAGGTAGGCCATCTGCGGGGTCATCGAGCCCCACTCGATCAGCTTCTCGATGCCGGGGCGCCCCTGCATGAATTTGCGGATCGAGATCGTCGTCCCTTTGCGCGCGATTGGCGGAATGACGATGTGGATACGCGAGCCGTCGGGAAGGCGCGCGTCGAGGCGGGGGCGCTCGTCGTTGAGGATGCGGCCGACGAACTGGGCCATGTTGCGCGCCGCGCCCATCAAGCCCTCGGCGGTGAACTTGGCGTCGGTGAGCGTGAGCTTGCCCCTGGCCTCGATCCAAATCTCCTCGGGCCCGTTGATCATGATTTCCGAGACCGCCGGATCGTCCATGTATTGGATGACTGGCTTGAGAAAGGCCCGGAGGGACTGCTGATACATGTCGTTGACGCCCATGGCGTGTTCTCCAACCACCTGAAATCATTCAGCTTTTCAGGTTTTACAGGGTGTTGAGGGAAAGGCGCCTGCCTGAGGGAGAAAGGCGCGGGTCTTGGCGGGGCGGGGCGAATCCATCTTTGTCCGGCATTTGGCAACCACTTTGGCGGCAGCGCCAAGGCCATCGGCGCGAAAGCGATTTGGGACCGCGCGGACATCATTGCTGCGCCGCGCCAAAACCGCTCAGGGCCGCATGAAGATCTCGACCAGATAGAGATTGCCCTGCCTGCCTGGAACAGGCGCGGTGCCGACGCCGACGAGCGTGACCTCGGGCATGAGGAGGTTGCCTCGGTGTCCTGGCGAGGCTTCGAGCAGCCACTGGGCGTCGAGCGCGCTGTGCGACTCGGCGAGATTTTCGGCCGCGACGCTGTAGGCAATCCCGGCTGAGCTGAGCCGCCGCGCGACATCGCCCTCCTTGGGCGACTTATGGCCAAAGAACTTGAGCCGTCCCATCTCTCGCGCGTGGTGTCGGGCCAGCCTGTCGAGACGCCCGTCGCGCTGGAGCGGTCGCAACCCATGCCGCGCGCGCAAATCGTTGATGGCCTGGACGACCTGCCTTTCGGCCACGGCGATGTCCTTTGTCTCCGCTTTCTCGCGCCTGGCCTGAGGCGCTCCCTCTTCGGCGTCCGCCATCCGAGCCGGACGCGTCTGCCCGCCGCCCGCCGCGTCCAGCGCCTCGACCTCAAAGAGCGCCACGACCTCCGGCCCATAGCGGCCCTCGGCGATCAGCTCGACGGCGTTCACCCCGGCGCGATGAAAGGTCAAATCCATCTCAAAGCGCGCCGCCTCGCCCCCCGACTGCGGCAGCGGCACTGGCAGCGTGTGGACCGCGCCGCCCGGATCAGTCACCGCCACAAGGGGCCGCTTCAATGGCCGAGCAAAGCGCCCGACCACGCGACACGGCTGACCGACCTGCGCGCGACGGGGAAACTCATCGAGCTCGACCCGCCTTTGAGAGAGGAGCGCCACACCTGCCGCCCGTCCGTCCCGCGAGACAATCGAGATGCCAAAACGCGTAGGGCGCGCGCGCGACAGCTCAGGATGAGAGGCCATCGCCTGGGCCAGCGCCGCGGTCGAAGTCGCCCGGAGCACAATGGCGTTCGGCGCCGGATCAAAAGCCCCCGCCAAAGAGAGCGCCTCCCTGAGCGCCTCGCTCGACAAAGGCTGAAGCGGCGCTTCCGGCGGCAAGGCCAGCACCTGTCGGGCCAAAATCGCGGCAGCCTCGTCCAGTCGCGGATCGAATCGGGGCAGCGGCGCCTCCCGTATCGTCCGTTCCCCCAGCGCGCGCTCGACCAGCCGCTCTTCTGGCACGTGCGCGACAACCTCCGGCGTGGCCACAAGCAGGCGCTCAAGAATCAGGCACATCAGGGCAAAGGTCATGGCGATCAATCCAGTTCAGGCCCGGCAAAGCGGCGCGCATCTGCCCGACATCGCCCGCCGCGTCGATTTCCCCGGCACGTCCAGGCGGCTTTTGTTTGAGAACCGCGCCGCGCGGCGTCCCCGCCATCGCCAAAAACGCGAGCCGGCCAAAGCCTGACAATTCTTTTCTCCGGCGCGCCAAATCTTGTTTCCCCACTCGCGCCTCGAATAAATGCGCCGCCTTTTTGTCCGCGCCATTTGTCGGGCTTTTCCCTCCCCTTCCTCGAACCATTTCCAACGTGCGCCGCCTCCTCCTCACGCTTGTGCTGTTGATTCTCTGGCCGGGCGCCTGGGCATGGGGCGAGGAAACCGTCCGCATCGCCATTGCCGAGGGCGTCTCCCGCGTGGCGCTGTCGGGCAAGGGGTTGCAGGTGCGGCTTTTGGCCGAAGGCGAGCGCTACGCGGACGCCAAAGGCGGCAAGTCCGAGGTCGTCCACCAAAAGGACGGCATGTATCTCGACGGCGCGCGCGTCACCTCCCCCGACGGCGTGCGCTACCGCTCCGAAGCCATTGTCCAGGTCTCGGGCAAACCGGTGCGCGGACAAATCGAAGTCCGCCCCAATGGCCGCGGCAAGCTCGTCGCCATCAACGTCGTGCCACTCGAAGCCTATCTGCACGCCGTGCTCGGCTCGGAAATGCCCGCCTACTTTCCCCCCGAGGCACTCAAGGCCCAGGCCGTGGCCGCGCGCACCTACGCCCTGCAAAAAAAAATCGCCGCCTGGGGCAAGCCCTACCACCTCGGCTCCACCGTCCTGCACCAGGTCTACGGCGGCACCCGCGCCGAAGATCCGCGCACCAAAATCGCCGTCGACGCCACGCGCGGCGAGGTCCTCACCCACCAGATGGACCTCGTCGAGGCCTACTTTCATTCGAGCTGCGGCGGGCAGACCGAGTCGGGCAGCGCCGCTCTGGGCCGCCCCTTAAGCTACCTCAAACCCGTCAAATGCCCCTGTCCCGACATCGCGCCGGTCAATTGGGAAAAAACCTTCAGCGCCAAACAAATGGCCAAACTCATGAAAGGCCTCAAAGACGCGCGCATCGTCGAAAAGACCGCCACCGGCCGCGCGAACCGAATTGAATTGCGGTCCGGAAAGACAAAAAAAACAATCAGCGGCGTCGAATTTCGCCAAACACTCGGCTACGGCGAACTGCGCAGCCTCTTTTTTCAAATCTCCAAAAAAGGCGGCGCCTTTACCGTCAAAGGCAAAGGATTTGGCCACGGTGCCGGCATGTGCCAATGGGGCGCGAGGCGCCTGGCCGAAAAAGGAAAGTCTTATCGCGAAATTCTTTCCCATTATTACACAGGCACGGAAGTCATGCGGATCTATTAGCCGCCCCGCCATTTTTATCTTCACAACACAATAAAAAAACAAACCTTACGCCAAACAAAACAATTCAAAAGTCACATCGATTCATTGCGCCAACCATTCAAATCATTTTTATCAATCGCCCATGAATAGCCCTTCCCTCTCCTCCCCTTCTCCCTTCGCGCGCTTTCAGGTCACCTCTTCGGGCGCCTTTGAAGCCGCGCTTGAGCAATGCCTGGCATCTCAAAGGGCCACTTCAAGCGTCATCGTGACAGACGCGACGGTCCGCTCGCTGCACGGCGATCGATTTCCGCGCGGTCTTCCCGTCGTCGAAATCGGCGAGGGCGAAGAAGCCAAGAGCTGGCAGAGCGTTGAAACCATCGCCGGTCGGCTTCTCGACATGGGCGTCGATCGTCAGGGCGCGATCATCGCCATCGGCGGCGGACTCGTCTGCGATGTGGCGGCTTTTACGGCGGCGATTTGGATGCGCGGCGTGGGCTGCGGTCTGGTGCCGACGACGCTCCTCGCGCAGGCAGACGCGGGGCTGGGTGGCAAGTGCGGCATCAACTGGCGCGGGCATAAAAACCTCATTGGCGCCTTTCGGCCGCCCGAGTTTTGTCTGTGTGACGCGGGGTTTCTTTCGACCTTGTCCAGGCGCGATCTCGCCTCCGGGCTTTCGGAGATCGCCAAGCACGCCGCGCTCTTTGACGCCGCGCTCTTTGAGTTTTTGCGGGCGCACGCGGAGGCGCTTTTGGCGGCGGACGAGGCGCTTCTCGCGCAGGTGGTCGAGCGATCGCTTTGTCTCAAGGCGGCGGTCGTCGAACGCGATCCCTTGGAAAAGGGCGAGCGGCGGCTGCTCAATTTGGGCCACACGCTGGGGCACGCCTCGGAACTCCTGCTCGACCTCAGGCATGGCGAGGCCGTGGCGATCGGGATGCGGCTCATGGCGCGGCTGTCGCGGGAGCGCGGCCTGATGGAACGCGCGCAGGTGGAAAGGCTGGAGGCGCTGCTCGACCGGCTGGAACTGCCCTCTCTGAATGCGCTCTCGCCGCTCTGTCCTGAACAGATGGGCGAGGCGTTGCGCGCGGACAAAAAGCGCGATGGCGACAAGGTCCGCTGTGTCCTCCTGAACGGTCTGGGCGAGGCCTCGGGGCGCGTCGAGGCGCTTGAAATTCGGGAGCTGGAAGCGTGGCTGAGTCGGCGCTGGCGAGAGCTTGTCGCGGGGTGAGTCGACGGCCGGTTGGCCAAAGAGGTTCGCGCACAAAAAAGCCCCTCTCCCGAGACTGGAAGAGGGGCGGTGTCTTCTTAAGGCTGGCTGAAAGCGATGCGCTCAGGCGGCCGGTGTTTCTGAGTCGCTGCCGGTGGAAGGCGGCAGCTCGGCGGGTGAAGCGTTCGCGCTATTGGCGACAGTCGCGACGGCTGCGGTCGGGGCCACTGCGGCGGCCTTCTTGGCCTGCATCTTCTGGAACATCTTCGGCAGCGTCAGGAAGAGGATGGCGCCGACGATGAAGCCCGCGCCGACGAACTCACCGGTTCCGGGCAGATTGTAGCCCTCGAACACGAGCGCCAGGGCGATGGTGGCGCAGACGCCCGCCAGGATGGAGGAGCAGCGGTTGACCGGGACAGCGAAGGCGTTCTCGGATTTGTCGAGGAGGATCAGGCCGCCAAAGACGCCGTTGAACTGCGAGCAGAAGCCGATGGCCATAGCGATGGCGATGATCGAGCTCGGGTGATCCCAGAACGAGTGGAAGCCGGCGTGCAGGCCGCCGAGCAAGGTGTCGGTGGGCTGTCCCACGCCAAAGAACGAGAGGACGAAGAGGATGACGAGGATGGAGGGGGTGCCGACCATCTGCTCCTCGACGAAGAACTTCTTGGTGTCGTCGTCGTTGTCGCTCTTGGCGAGCTTCGACATGAACGAGAGGCGGAAGAAGTAGGAGCCCAGGTAGACGAGCAGATCGAGGCCGAGCATGGCGTTGAAAGCGGTCACCTCGGCGATCGACTTGCCCTGGAAGAACGGCTCCCAGAGGTTGGAGATGAGCAGGGCGGCCAGCGACATGCCCAGCGCGGCCCACGAGAACCAGCGCACGTGGCGTTTGTTGAGGCTGTCGATGATGGGCGACATGATCAGCATGCCGCCGCGCATCAGCAGCATGGCGAAGACGATGGAGACACCGTCGATCGTGTAGGCCAGCGTCGTTGTAACAACGACAAGTCCGCTGCAGATGCCGGAGAGGAGCGTCCACAGGCGCGGACGCGGCAGCGAGATCTCCCTGGCGCCGAGCTTGAGGGTCCACTGCGTGGCGTAGCGCCACCACTTCATGGCTGAGATGAAACACAGCATCACGAAGAAGGACGCCATGATCGTGGGCGGCAGGATCTCAAAGCTGGTGACCGCCATCACCGGGTCGTCCTTGCCCGTCCCCATCAGCCCCTTGGTCAGGACCTTGGTCATGAACGAATAGGGCACATAGGCGGCGAAATAACCGAATGCATACCACCAGATGCTGGGCGGCTGCTTCTGCGGGAGCTGCGCTTCCATGGGCGGTTTCTCCTGAAGTTGGGCAAGGGGCGCGCGGGGATGACGGGGATCTCGGGCTCTCCGCACGCCTTTGAGGAGAGAAGGAGATCTGGGTGGACAAATGAGGGCGCTCTCAAGCGCGGCTTGGGATGCGGCGAAGCGCGGTCAAAGGTGCGAACCGGCGCCACAAAAAGCGAGCGGCCAACCAACCACGATCTCGTCGCGGTCGGCGGCCGTGTGCAGAGAGGGTGAAGCCAGCGGTCAGTCGGCGTTTCGCTGGTGCTTCATGTCGGGCAGGCGGACCTGGTTGAAGTGATCGAGCGTCGTGTCGATGTCCTTCAACGCGCGGTGCAGGATGGCGACCTTGTCCTTGTAGGGGAGGAAGGCGCTCTTAAAGCCCGAGATGAGCATCGCGATGATGTCTTCGAGGGTGAAGCCGAGGTTCTGGTGCAGGAGCATCAGCTCCTTGGTGACGGTGGTGTCGGTGATGAGGCGGTTGTCGGTGTTGACCGTCACGCGCAGGCCGTAATCGAAATAGAAGCGGATGGGATGGCTGGCGATGTCGTGGACAGCCCGCGTCTGGACGTTCGACGAGGGGCAGACCTCGAGCGGGATGCGGTGATCGTTGACGTAGTTGAGCAGATCGCCGTCCTCGCGCAGCCGTGTGCCGTGGCCGATGCGGTGCGCGCCGACCATGTGCAGCGCCTGAGCGATCGACTTAGGTCCGTAGGCCTCGCCCGCGTGGCAGGTGCAGTTGACGTTGTTGTTGAGGATGAGCTGGAAGGCCTCTTTGTGATCTTTGGCCGGGAAGTCGTTCTCGGCGCCGGCCAGGTCGAAGCCAATGACGCCCTTGTTTTTGTAGGCGACGGCGAGCTCTGCCAGGCGCAGCGAGGTCGAGGGACAGATGTGGCGCAGGCCGCAGATGATGACGCCGCTGTGGATGTCGACCTCGCGTTCGGCGGCGCGAAGGCCCTCCAGAACCGATTCGACGATCTGCGTCAGCTTGAGGCCCTTGTTCTGGTGCAGCACCGGCGAGTAGCGCACCTCGATGTAGCGGACGTTCTCGGCGGCGGCGTCAAGCGCCAGCTCGTAGGCCGCGCGATAAAGCGCCTCTTCAGTCTGGAGAACCGAGCAGGTCACATCGAAGGCGACGAGGTAGTCCTCCAGGTTCTTGCACAGCTGTCCCATGTGGATGGCCGCGGCCAGATCGTCCTCGGTGTCGGCGATGAGCTTCACCTTCTGCTCCTCGGCCAGCTCCAGGATGGTCTTCAGGCGCATGGAGCCGTCGAGATGGCAGTGCAGGTCGGTCTTGGGGAGGGCCTTGAGCAGATCCTCGGTCACCGCGACGGGCTGGGGAACGACGCCCTCGCGCCGGGCAGTCGAGGGGATGACCTGATCGCGCTCCTGATCTTGCTCGAATTCTTCTGAGTGACTCATCACCTGGGTTCTCCAAATTCTGTCGAGTGGGAAAGGGTGGCTCGCCCGCGCCGTTTGACTGAGCCCCCGGCCTTGGCTGTCGAGGGGGGGGGAGCGCCGGGCGAACGCGCGAGTTTAGGGCAGCCAAAAATCGGATCAACCGTCTTGCGCATAAATTTTCATTCTTCGGGCGCGCGCGACGTTCATCGCCAGAGCCCCGGCGAGCGCGACCTGCCGACGCAAAGGCGGCGCGCGTGTCAGCGAAACAGCCGCAGCCGTCCGCGGTTCACCTCCAGATAGAAGCCGAAGCTGAAGGTGATCTCGCCCCTGTCGTTCTGCAGCGCTGTCGGCGGATGCGGAAAGGGGCCGGCGCGATGGAAAGCGTCCATGGCCTCTTTATCGAGAAACTCGACGCCGCTCGGACGCGTGACGCGGACGCTCTTGAGGCTACCCGTGGTGTCGAGGGTGACGGCGACGAGGGTGTGGCGGTTTTTGAAGAGGTAGGCCTCGCCCGTCGGATCCTGGATGGCGATCAGCGCGTTGGGGTCCCAGTGCTGGCCAACGCTCTCCTTGACCCGGTTGAAGAAGGAGGCGTGCTTCCACTCGCGCGTGTTGAGGTAGGTGCCCTCGCCCTCCTCGATGCCGTCCTCCGGTGAGATGTCCGCCGCGGGCGCGCCGGCGATGCGATCGAGCACGGCGCTCGATGGCGTCAGCGTGGTCAGTCCCCCTGCTCCAAACACGCCGTGCGACATCCTGCCCGCGCCGCTCCCCAGACTCGGCAGGCGCAGCCGATGGGAATTGCCGTCAATGGCCTCGGCGTAACGCGACTCTTCGAAGCGCAAGGGCACGCCGCTCAGCCCCTCGAACGTGGGCCTTTGGCGCTCGACGCTCGCTTCCTGGCGCGGAATCTCAATGGCCTGCCGCTCACCGCCCTGGGACTGAACAAGCGCGTCACCGCCCTCGCCCGCAGGCGGGACTGAATCGCTGTGCGCCCTGTCGGGTGTCGTGGAGGAGAGAGACGCCTTCGGCCCAGTGGGTTTGGGCGCCACGTTGCGAAAGTCGGCGCGGCGATGGCGCGAGACCGTCTCCTTCTCGACCCGGTTGTTCGTCTCGGCGAGGAACTTCGAGTCTTCGGGGCGCTCGCCGTTGCCGGGCGCGGTGGCCACGACCTTGCCCTTGGGAGGTGGCTCGGGCTTCGGCTTTTGGGGCGGAGGCGCTGAACGCGGCTTTTGCGCCTTCATCCCCGGCTGGGGCGCGCGCTGTCGGTGGCGCTGCCAGTCGTCGGCGGAAAACGAGCGCATGGACACCTGTCGCCGCGGCGACGCCTCGCTGTCCGACGGCGCGGCGAACGACAAAAGGCCGCTTTGGACGAGCAGCAGGCCGACGGTCGCGTGCAGGGCGATCGAGAGGAGCAGGGCCAGGGCCAGTCGCCGTGACGCGCGCGTCCGCCTCGTTTGTCGCTCTGCGCTGTGTGTCGAAGACCTCAACGATTGCCTCGCGCCCACTGTTCGCCGTCTCTGCCGCCCGCCGCCAAAGCCATTCCCGAACGGCCATCCCGCCGAAAGGTGGTCTCGTCCCGGGTCGCGCCGCGCCTTCTGGCGATTTTCCGGTCGCGCGCCCTGGGGCTCACGCGTCTGTCGATTCGCCCGCCTCGGCCAAAATCGCGTCGGCCTGCGCTTCGAGATCGGGAAAGCGCCGCTCGGCCCGCACCGTCAGCTCGCACCCCTGAAAGCGCCGCGCCTGCCAGCCGCCGTGGAGACGCAGGGTTCCACCCGACTCAATCCACTCGAAGACGAGGCTGTCGAGCGCGTCGAGGACCAGACTCTGCGCCGCCTCTTCATCCAACCCGCCCCGACGCCCGTCCCCCGGACGCCGGTCAACGCGGACCTCGAAGGTGAGCTGAGCGCCGCCCGCCAAACCACTCAAGGCGAGTGACGCCCTTGTCTCGTCCTCGCGCGTCTCGCCCTCGCAGCGGATGCCTTCGCCAGGCCTGAGCGCGCCCACATGCGCCTCAATCCGCTCGGCGACGATTGTCTCGATGGTCCTGAGCTCTTCTTCCGGCCACTTCATGGGGAGACTCCAAATCTCTTCACAGCTTCAGGCCGCGACGACGAGCCCTGTCGCGGCGCCGTTTCATCGACCCGAACAGTAAGTCTCGCGGACGCGCGCAGCAGGCGACTTCAAGGACGCGCGACAGCGTTCCACCGCTCCCCCACCCCGCCGCCGCGACGATGTCCTGGGGCAACTGAGGGCCAAATCACTGGCGTTTGGCGGCAGGGACCGCCTCGTCCACCGTCTGGGGCGCCGCGTGCGCTTCGAGGGCGCGGGCCGCCTTTTCACGGACGCGCGGCGAGGGATCGCGCAGGGAGAGCCGCTCCAACAGGACGCCACGCAAAAGATCCGCGCGCGCGGCGATGGACTCGACAGCCTTCAGACGCGCCTCCTCCCCCTCCAGCAGGCGCGCGACCTGCTCCCCCTCGTCGGCACAGGCGCGAAACGATCGGTCGAGCGAGCGTGCCTCGGCCTCGGCGTCGGCCAGACGCGCGGCGATGAAGCGCTCCGTCTCTTCCGCCTGGGCGATGAAGCGCGGCGCGTCGTCCGAGAGATCCACCAGCGCCTCTGGCGACAGCGACTTGAGGCGTTCGAGGGCGAAGCGCGCGTCGTCGAGCGTCCCGCAGAGCGTCCGCGACAGGAGCAGGGGATTGACCGCCTCGACCTCGACACCGGTCCAGCGTTCCGCGTGCTGGCGCGCGCGAAAGGAGAGCTCTCGCGCCAAAACGCCGGTCCTGAAGGCCTTGCCCGCTCGCGCGTTGAGCTCGATCGTCCGCCGCAGGGCGAACATCTCCTCGGCGTCGAGTCGGAGCGCGCTCTCGTAGGCAAGAAGCGCCGCGTCGACATCGCCCAAGAGCTCGCGCACGACGCCCAGCTTGACGAAGAGGCCGACATCCTGCGCCACCTTCTTGTCCAGCGCCTGCAGGCGCGAACGCGCCGTCAGATCGACCGTGTCTCCCGGCAGGAGCGCGAAGAGGCGGGCCATGGCGTCAAAGGCGCGATGCCGGACGCGGGCAAATCGAGAACGCGAGGCTTCATCGAGCAGCGCCTCCACCGCCGACAGATCGCCCACCTGCCCCAGCTCGTCCGCCGCCAGCCAGCGCTCGCGTGGATCCGCCGCCTTGAGCACGCCGATCATCTCGACGACAGGGCGCGCGTAGTGCCCGGGATCGACGCTCGAACGCAGGCTCGTGAGCTCTGCCGCGCCCAGACCGCGCAAAAACGACGCCCGCGAGAGCGCCGCTTCCTGAATCGGCCCCGCCTCCCGCGCCTTGGCAAAGGCCGTCAGCGCCTCGACATCGAGTTCAGCGGTGAGCCAGTCGACCTCGGCCAATTCGACGCGCTCGATCAGCGCCTGTCGCATCGCCTCTGAAACCACCCGCTCGGCCAGTCGGCGCGCCGTCGCGAAATCGCCCAACCGGGCACTGGCCCACGCCTCGCGGGCAAAGATCTCCTCGCGCACCTCGTCGCGGTGAACGCCCACCGGATTGGAGGCGAGGTAGTCGGACAATCCGCGCGCGCCCTGCGCCCTGGCCTCCTGAAACTCGAACTCGTCGAGCCGCTTTTCGAGCTCCAGACGGCGTTCGGTCTGTGGATGGCGGCCGAGAAACTCGCGAATCTGACGCGCCGAAGTCGCCTGCTGGACAGCGCGGTAGTCGGCGTCTTCGAGTCGGCGCCGGGCCTCCTGGGCGTGCGGTCCCTGAGAGTGCTCGCGCAAAAAGATGAGCCAAGCCTCGGAGGTGTCCTTCTCCGCGGCCATCTCGAAACGGATGCCCTCGATGAGGAGCTTGGCGTCCTGGGCGCGCGGCATGTCGGGAAAGGACGTGAGGAAGCGCTTGTAGGCGGGCAGCGTGTGCTGTCGCCGGGCGTCGAGAAATTCGAGCTCGGAGAGGCGGGCGCGGGCGGCCTCGGTCGACGGGTCCTGGGGATTTTCCCGCAAGAAGTCGCGGTAGGCCTCCGCCGTGTCGAGATCGCGCGCCTTGTCAAAGGAGGACTGGCAGGCGCCCGACAGAGCGAGCGCGAGGGCCGCGGCGCGGATGGAGTGCTTGTTCATGGCCGGTCAATCCGCGGCGTTCGAGAGAGAGGGTGGCAAGGGGCCGCGGCAAAAAGCGCGGCGGTTTCATCGAAAGGCGACGGCAGATCAAGCGCCGCCACGAGGAAATCCGCCTTGGCGAAAAAGGCCCGCGTCAACGCCTGAACGCGCCCGTTCTTCCCGGCTGGCGGACCGCGAAACGCCTGTTTCGACACGCGGCGCGCCCCTCAGCGTGGCACCTGGCCAAAAACTTCCCTTTCCGCGGCGTTCTCCTCGAAAGAGCCGCGCGCGACGCCCCTTCCGCCAAAAGCCGCGCATCAACGCCCCAGACCGCCCAAGGCCTCCCATGCCCCGCACCGCCCACCTCCTTGTCGCCGCCGCGCTCCTCGCCGCCCTCGGTTGCGGCGCGCCCCAACGCCTGCCCAACCACCGCTCGGCCCTGCTCTATCCAGACCTCGCCCCGCTCGTTCCCGAAGGACGCATCGCCCATCTGCCCTCAGAGGCGACCGACGCGACGGAAGCCCGTGCCATCGCCCAGAGCGCGCTCGACGGCGGACGCATCGCCAGTGCGGCCGAATCCAAAGTGGGGGCGCGAACGGTCAACGATCCGGGGCAGCGGTTCAACGAGGACTGCTCTGGACTGACGCGCGCCGTCTTCTCGGCGCAGGGCGTCGACCTCTTCGCCGACGGCGTGAATCCCGGCGAAAACGGGGTGAGCGCCATCTACCGCTTCGTGGCGCGGCGCGGCGGCCTGCACGAAGGCCTGCCCCGCCCGGGTGAACTCGTCTTCTTCCGCGACACGGCCGACAGCAACCGCGACGGGCGCGAAAACGACGGGCTGACCCATATCGGCATCGTCACCGGCGTCGATCCGGGCGGCACGATCCATCTCGTCCACCGCAACTCGCAGGGCATCGTCCGCGAGCGCATGAACCTCTCGCTGCCCTCTCGCCACACGGCCGACTCTGGCGACGTGCTCAACGACTGGCTGCGCGGCGGCGCCAGACCCCGGCTGATGGGCGAACTTTTCGTCAGTTACGGACGGCTGGCAGGCCCCTGAAAACACCGCCGTCGCCCCCTCCCACCAGGCGCGTTTTCCCTCTGAAAATGACTCGTGGACCTTCCAGGCGCGATTTGTTAGGCGGCGCCGATTTTTCACCAGCTGCCATGGAGAACACACATGCGCACACATCAACCGTCCAAGCGACTCATGGGCCTCTTTGCGGCGCTCCTTTTCGCGCTGGGAACGACCGCCTGCAGTGAAACGCTCCACCCCAGCACCGCTGGCAAGAGCGACGCGGGGCAAATCGGCGAGAGCGACAGCGGCCACACGCTCGATCCGCCCGACGCAAGCAGCGGCAGCTTCGCCGGCGTCCCCTGTCAGACAAATGGCGACTGCGCGGCGGGGCTCATCTGCCACCAGGGATTCTGTTTCGACACGACCGGTGTCTGCGGGACGCCCAGCATCGACCGTTTCAACGTCGGCGATCAGGACTCCGACTGCGACGGCCTCACGGACATCGAGGAATACTCGTCGCGCTTCTTCGCCAACGGCGAGTGGAAGGCGACCGATCCGGACGATCCCGACACGGATGGCGACGGCATCCCCGATGGCGTCGAGCTCGGCCGCACATCTTCGCCCGACCCATGCTGCGAGCCTTACTTCCAGCCAGACGCAGACCCGGGCACGACGACCAACCCGCTCTCGGACGACAGCGACGGCGACGACCTGATCGACGGCGACGAAGATCTCAACCGCAACGGGCGCGCCGATATCGACGAGACCGACGCCAACAAGCGCGACACGGACAGCGACGGCATCTCCGACAGCGACGAATTGAACGGCAGGGGCAGCGATGGCGCGCCGCATGGCCACGGCCAGACCGATCCCACTCTGGCCGACAGCGACAGCGACGGTTGCCTCGACAGCGCCGAGCTCGCGCGCGGACTCAACCCCAACAACGGAAGCGACTGTTCGAGCAACGACACGGACGGCGACGGCCTCTCCGACGATCACGAACAACTCCTCGGCACTGATCCGCACAGCGTGGACACAGACGGTGACGGCCTGACCGACGGCCAGGAGCTCAACGGTCTGAGCGGCGGTGGCCAGAGTCACGGCTATGGCCCGACAAACCCACTCGCCAAGGACACGGACGGCGACGGCCTCTTCGACAGCGACGAGATCGCCACCCACGGCACTGACCCGAACGATGAGGACAGCGACGGCGACGGCCTCTCCGACGGCCAGGAGATGCGCCTCGGCACCGATCCGACCAGAAGCGACACGGACGGCGACAGCTGCGAGGACAGCTACGAGATTCAATACAGCGTCCAGTTTGGCCTCGATCCGATCGACCCGAGCGACTGCCCGCCGACGCAAACCGACAAGGACTGCGACGGCCTGACCGACGCGGAGGAGCGCCAGATCGGCACCAACCCCAACCTGCGCGACACGGACGGCGACGGTCTCTGGGACGGCTACGAGCTGGGCAGCACCTACAACCCCGACCCCTTCAACTGCTCGCAGCAGAACTATCAAAACAACGTCTACAACCCGACCGGCAACACGAGCGATCCCACCCAGCGCGACAGCGACGGCGACGGCATCGCCGACGGTGACGAAAAGACGCACGGCACCGACCCGCACAATCCGGACACGGACGGTGACGGCCTGACCGACGGCCAGGAAATCCAGCTCGGCACCAATCCGGAGCGGTCCGACTCGGACGGTGACGGCATCCCGGACGGCGCCGAAGTCATTGGCGGCAACGATCCGACCGACGCGAGCGACGGCAGGACGGGCGTCGTCAAAGAGGCCTGCGCCAACCCGCGCGACTTCGACAACATGAAGGTCAAGGACGCGGACATCTCGCTGGTCTTCCCCAAGACTTTCACGCGCACGAGCACGCTGAAGGTGAGCGGCAAGGAGCGCGGTCTGATGGTCTACGACTCGACCAACAAGGTGGTCGGCTTCGCGCTCGAACTGACCACGTCCCAGACCCAGAGCTCGATCGCGGCCCAGGAGACGGCCGGACGCGCCCTCGTCGGCAACACCGGTGCCCTGAGCTCGGCCATGGCCCAGAGCTTCCAGAGCTGGGACGGCTACCCGGCGGCGATTGGCTACTACGAGCAGTCGGACACGGCGACCGACCTGGTGACGCGCGCCTCGGACATCGTGAAGCAGTTCCTCGGCAGCTCAGTCTCGGGCGTTCTGACCAACAGCGCGGGCGTCAAGGGCCCCTTCAAGCTCCAGATTCAATATCTGCACCGCAAGGACAGCTCGAAGACCTACCGCACGATCGTCGTCGGCGCCCTGGCCAGGATCGCGGCGAGCGAGACCGCGCTTCTGGAGGTCAGCGATCTGGCAGGCGGCACAGCGCTTGCCCAATACGGCGACACGCACCCACTGGCCTGCGAGAAGGTCACGAGCAGCGGCAACGCGATGGTCGATTTCATCTGGGTCGTCGACTACTCGTTCTCGATGGAGACGTGGCAGAAGGCCGTGGAGGACGCAGCCGACGAGATGGCCAGCCAGCTGAACAGCTCCCCCGTCGACTGGCGCGTCGCGGTCATCTACCACGACACCGATCGCCCTCAGGACCTGAGCCAGAGCACCGCCGGCCGCAAAAACAACCCCAACGGCTTCACCACCAGCATCAGCGACTTCAAGACCTGGGTGACTGTCACGGCCAATGGCTACAACCCCGAGCGCATGTTCGCGCCCGTCAAGCAGATGCTGGAGCACGAGTCGACCAAGTGGCTGCCAGCCTCGACGAGCGCCACGACCAACAAGCTGCGCAAGGGCGCCAAGGTCGTCATCGTCTGGCTCTCTGACGCCCAGGAGCAGTCGGTCTGGGACGATCGCGTCTGCGACCGCGTCAACAGTTGCACCGGATCGTCCAACAGCAAGGACTGCATCAGCGGCATCACCTGCCCCTATTCGGCGCCCAACAACCCGGCCCGCATGGCCACGACCGCCGAGTGGATCAGCTACTTCAGCGCCCTGCCCGGCGGCATGGGCAAGGCCTTCGTCGCCGGCATCGTCCCGCCCGTCGGCGTCAAGCTGAACGCGGAAGAAACGGTCACCAGCGAATACCGCGACGTGATCAGCGCCTTGGGCGGCATCGAGATGGACATCCAGAACACCGCGTCCTTCTCCCAGGGCATCAGCCAGATCATCACCTCGGCCGTGGGCTCGGCGACGACCAACAAGCTCAAAAAACCGCCGATCGCCGCCAGCCTCAAAGTCGCCGTCAGCGCCACGATGGGATCGTCCTGCAACAAGTCCGATATCCCGCGCAGCCGCACCAATGGCTTCGACTTCGACGGCACCGCCCAATCGCTTGTCTTCTACGGCGACTGCCGACCGACAAACGGCGCCGAGATTGCCGTCTCCTACCGCTACTGGGAGGACAACACCGGCGCCAACCCAACCTACCGCGACCCGATCTCCTGCGAGCCGCCTCTCGTGGCCAACGCGCTCGGCAACGACTGCATCTGCGCCGACTGCGGCGGCTGCGACGCCGGCCTCTCCTGCAACCGCTCCAGCTGCGAATGCATCTGCCCCTCTGACTGCAACGGCGGCTGCACCGGTAACCTGAGCTGCGACACAGACTCCTGCAGCTGCGTCTGCGAGATGAACATCAGCTGCGGCGATGGCCGCGTCTGGGATGGCTCGAACGGCGTGTGCGACTGCGTCTGCCTCGGCGAACAGAGCTCCTGTCCGGACGGCCAATACTTCTCTCAGGCCACCTGCAGCTGTGAGTGTCTGACGACCTGCGGTCCCAACGAGGTCCTCGATCCCAACACCTGCACCTGCGGCTGTCCTGTCCAAGCGGACTGCCAGCTCGGCTACACCTTCGACGAATCGAGCTGCGCCTGCGTCTGCGACATGTCCCAGATCGACTGCAGTGAGCTGGGCGATCTGTTCATCCCCGACGCGGATCGCTGCGGCTGCGTCTGCGCCGACAACTGCGGCGACAGCTGCGCGCAGAACGAATACTGCAACCCTGCCCGCTGTGAGTGCGTCGCCATCGGCTTCAACTGATAGGCGCAGCACACCATCCCAAACCAGAAGAGGCGCGGTCGCCCAGCCGCGCCTTTTCTTTTGCCCTCAATCATTTCCACCGGCGCCCCACATTGAACGCCCACCGCGAGCTCTGAATGAGCGTCCCATCGCCTCAACCGACTGCCTCCCCTGCCCCGCCGACAGCCGCGCGCCGCGCTTTTCCCCTCATTTTTCTCCCCACGCGCTCTTCGCTGCGCCTCTCGTCGCCATGACCTCATTTTTTTCAAAAAAAATCATTGACAGGGCAAGATCAGGCGACTAAAAGGCGCGCCGTTTTTTGGGGCCAACCCCCGAGGAGAGGTGGCCGAGAGGCTGAAGGCACTGGTTTGCTAAACCAGCATACGGAGCAATCTGTATCAGGGGTTCAAATCCCCTCCTCTCCGCACCTTCTGACAGAGACATCAAGCGCCCATAGCTCAGCTGGATAGAGTATCGGACTACGAATCCGAGGGCCGAAGGTTCGAATCCTTCTGGGCGCGCCAATCAACGGAAACCCCATCAGAATCGCCTGATGGGGTTTTCGTCTTTCAGGAGAACAACCAGCGCCGCCGATGACCTCGCCCGCTTCCAAAATCGAGCTCCTCAGGCTGACTCAAGCCGAATGGAGCGAACGTCTGGACAGCCCGGATCGCGCCCGCGCCATGGCTCGATGGATTTTCTCCGACGAGGCGCGCGCGCTGGCACACGACGACGCCCCCGACAGCGCAGCGCCGGATTCGATCACATCCACGACGCCGCTCTCGCTGAGCCTCCCCGCCTCAATCCCCGCCGTCAGTCACCGCGTCCTCGATCGCTGGCGCGAGTCGCTCGACTTCCATGTGCCGCGTTGTCGTTCCAGGCAGCGTTCCTCCGACGGCACGATCAAATACGCGCTCGCTGTCGGTTCCGGCGCGAACATCGAGTCAGTGCTCATCCCCGCTCGCGGCCGCAGCACCCTGTGCGTATCGAGTCAGGTTGGTTGCACGCGCCATTGCGCCTTCTGCGCCACGGCCCGCCTCGGCTTTCGCCGCAACCTCAGGGCCGAGGAAATCGTCGGCCAATTCTGGCGGGCTCGACACGACGCGCCGCAGTCCTCTCCGCTGCGCAACATCGTCTTCATGGGTATGGGCGAGCCACTCGACAACCTCGACGAGGTGCTGCGGGCCATCGCCATCCTGACGCAGCAACCCGAGCCACAGCTGTCCGCCCGCAACATCACCGTCTCCACCTCCGGCGTCCTGCCCGGCATGGTGCGCCTCCTCAGCGAAAGCCGCGTCAACCTCGCCCTCTCGCTCAATGCCACGACCGACGAGACGCGGCGCCACCTGATGCCCCAGACCGCTCAATGGCCCATCGGCGCGCTCCTCGATCTGTTGCGCCATGACGCGCAGACAAATCCCGGCCGCGACGTGTTCATCGAGATGGTGCTCTTCGACAGCGTCAACGACTCGGAAGACGACGCCCGACGACTCATCGACCTGCTCCAGGGCGTCAACGCGCGCGTCAACCTCATCGCCCACAACGCCTTCGACGGCAGCCCCTTCCGCCCCACGACGTCCGAACGCCTGCAGCGCTTCAAAGACATCGTGCTCAACGCCGGTATCCGCTGCCTGACGCGCGTCCCCAGAGGCCAAGAAATCGCCGCCGCCTGTGGCCAACTAGCCCTGCGACACGCCTGACGACGAGGTCCCGACATGTCGACGACGCCCACTGCCGACGCGCCCGTGTCCATCACCGACGCCAACGCGTCCCTCGCCATCCACTGCCGCGGCCTCGTCAAGCGCTTCGGCAAATTCACCGCGGTCAACGGCCTCGATCTCGACGTCCCCCAAGGCGCCTTCTTCGCCTTTATCGGCCCCAATGGCGCGGGCAAATCGACGACCATCGCCATGCTCACCGGCATCTACGGCGCAGACGCGGGCCGCATCGACGTTCTCGGACACGACATGCGGCGCAATCCCCTCCCGGCCAAGGCCCGAACCGGCGTCGTCTTCGAGGAACTCGCCCTCTTCGAGCGCCTGACCGGCCGCCAATATCTCGTCTTCTGCGGTCAGATGTATGGCCTGACGCGCGACGAATCCGAGACGCGCGCCACCGAACTCTTGGAACTCATCGAACTCACCCACAAAGCCGACACGCTCGTCTGCGACTACTCCAAGGGAATGCGCCGCCGCCTGGCCATCGCCGCCGCCGTGATCCACGCGCCCGACCTCGTCTTCCTCGATGAACCCTTCGAGGGCATCGACATCCTCGCCGGCGCGGTCATCCGCGAACTCCTCAAAGAGCTCAAACGCGCGGGCACCACCCTGCTACTCACCACCCACGTCCTCGAAATCGCCGAAAAACTCGCCACCCACGCTGGCGTCATTGCGCAGGGCAAAATCATCGCCCAGGGCCCCATCGGTGATTTGTATGCGCGCCACCAGGTCAATTCGCTCGATCAATTATTCGAAAAGCTCATTGGCGCCCCGCGCGCGGCTGGCGTTCGCCTTTCATTTCATTAAAAACGCGATTTCTTATTATTTTTGCGCTTCAGCGCCCACCTTTGTTTTTTGTGCTTATGCGCACGGCATTTTAAAGACGCGTTTCCACTATTAAAAACGCGTTTCCGCTCGGGCGCAGCGCAAAACAATGCGCTTGACGCGCGCGCCAACCTCAAACCGCTTCAGCGCGGCGCAATTGTTGATTTTCGCGCTTCACCGCCCGGCAATTGTTCAATTCTCCACGAATTTCCTCCCAAAACACCCCCCAAACGGGCTCCCCCAAATGATTGGCTGATTTTAATTTGCCGGACGTGTATTTTAACGGGGCGGGAGGTGATGGAGGGAGGGAGG
>JAFVYB010000051.1 GCA_017500825.1 Myxococcaceae bacterium
ACCTCCGCCCCGTCAAAATACACGTTGGCCAAATTAAAATCAGCCAATCATTCGGGGGAGCCCGTTTGGGGGGTGGTCGTGTGAAGATGGAATGCAAAAATAGTGATTCCAAATCGTCTGCGATGCGCCTCGCGCGGCGCATAAAAAATAAAATCGAGCAAATAAAAAACGAATCAGGAGAAATCATCGATGGGGCGGAAAAAATGGGGCTGAAAACATTGATTCGTCAGAGCGCCAAGGCGGCGGCGGCGGGATTGCTTGACCTGTCCGGGATGGGATGGGCTTTGACGCGTTCGGCGCGCCGGGCATCGGGCGGTCGGCGGGTGTTGATCGTCGCCTTTCACCGCGTGGTGGAGGATGTCGCGGCAGAGGCGCGGCTGGCGATTCCGGGGCTCCTCATCGGGGCGCGCGCTTTTGAGGCTCAGCTCGACGCGTTGCACAGGGCCGGGTTTGACGTGGTCGAGCTCGAACGCGCGCTGCAAATTCTTTCTGGCGAGGCGACAAGTTCGCGCGACGTGGCGGTCGTGACCTTTGACGACGGCTACGGCGATGTCTTTGCGAACGCCCTGCCCATCCTCAGGCGTCGCGGGCAGTGCGCCACGGTCTATCTGGCCAGCGGCTGTGTCGATTCGGGGCAGCCGTTTCCTCATGACCGGCTCTACGCGCTCCTGCTCAGCCATCTTTTTGAACCGCCTCGGCCGTATCGCCTGGCGCGCGAGCAGGGGGTGGGCGCTGGGACCGGCGTCACGCGTGAGGACGCGCTGCGCTGCGCTAGTCTTGTCGAGCGCCTGATTGCCGAGCTTTCGGCGGCGTCGCTCGAAGCGCTGATGGTGGCGTTGAGCGCGCGGCGGACTGGGGCAGGGGAGGGGAGAGTGCCGGTGATCGCCGGGCGACCGCTGACATGGGACGAGGTGCGGGCCATGGCGGATCAGGGCTTCAACCTGGGGGCGCACACGGCGCGGCACGCGGTGCTGACGCATGAGCCGGACGTGGTCGTCGCGCGCGAGATTGTCGAATCGAAGGCCGCCATCGAGCGGCAGACAGGGCGCGCGGTGATCGATTTCGCCTATCCCAATGGGTTCTTTGACCGGCGCGTGATTGCCGCGCTGAGGCGGGCGGGGTTTCGTTCGGCCGTCACCACAGAGGACGCGCCCAATCGCGTTGGCGTCGATCCGCTGCGGCTCAGGCGCAAGACGATTTGGGAGAACACCGGGCGGGGGACGTTCGGGTTTTCGGAGCGCGTGGCCAAGTGCCAGCTCGACGATCTGTTTGGCCTGCTGTCGTTGACGCATCCAGAGCGCGGGATGCGCGTCGCGCCGCCGGGAATCGAGGTTTGAATCAGGGGCGATTTCATTCTCGAAACACAGGTTCGTTCCCCCCCAAAACAACCCTTTTCCTCGGGACAGAAATCGCTAGAAGGGCGCGCTTTTTTTCGGAGTGCCTGCCGATGACCGTCCCCTCTTACGCACGCGTCGCCCTCGCGCTCGCCGCCTCGCTGATGATTTTGGCCGGCTGTGCGCACATCGAAGCGCCGATTTCCCGGACGCAGCCTGCGCCTGTGTCCGCGCCGTCGCCTGTCGTGGCCGCCTCTGCGGTCGAGCACTCGCCCGGTCCTGCCGCCGCGCCCGTCGCGACCGCGCCAGACGACGCCCCCGCTGACGAAGAGGCCAGCGCCCGCCGCGCCCATCTGGCCCGCGTGACGCGTGAGGTCGCTGCCGAGATCCCAGACGAGCCAGAGGCAAGCGAGTCTCTGGTGGCGTCCGCCGCTATCGACGCGCCCGCCGAAGTGGCGATCGACGGTGAGCCTGGCGCTGAAGAGGAAGGCGTCGAGGCGGATGACGTGGAGGAACCGACGGCGCCTGCCTGCGGCGCGGGGGCCTGTCCGGTCGAGGAGGTGCGTCCTGGCGTGCGTTACAGCGCGGACATCGACGACGAGACGCTGGCGCGCATGTGGAAGGAGACGCCCGAAGCGCTCGGTTCGCTCTCGATCGGTCTGCCGTCGCTGGGGAGGCTCGTCAACGCGCGGCCCTTTCCCGAGGGCGAGCATTGGACGGTGGTCATCCCGCAGTGCACCTGGGCCACAGAGGAGACGATTGACTACCTGACTGCGGCCATCGCCGAGGTGGCGCGGCAGTATCCGAACGGGCGTCCGCTGCGCGTGAACCACATCAGCGTGCCCAACGGCGGCTACCTGCGACCGCACCAGAGCCATCAGTCAGGGCGCGACGTGGATTTGGCCTTTTATTACGGCGACAAGGGGCCGGATCGCGGCGCCTGGGCGGTGAAGCACAACTTCGACCTCGATCGGAATTGGGCGCTCGTCCGCGCGCTCATCACCGAGACCGACCTGCAGGTGATTCTGGTCGACCGCTCGATCATCAAGCGTCTCTACAAGCACGCGCTCGCCAAGGGGGAGGACAAGGCCTGGCTCGACAGCATCTTCAACGCCGGCAAGAACTCGCTGTTGCGCCACGCGCGCCGCCATCGCGACCACTACCACGTGCGCTTTTACAACCCGCGCGCCCAGGAGCTCGGTCGCCGCGTCCTGCCGTTGATGCCCAAGGATCCGCGCCAGAACATCCGCTACCACCGGGTGCGCAAGGGCGACACGATCGGCAAAATTGCCTACAAGTTTGGCTCGACGGTCAAAGCCATCCAGCGCGCCAACCGCCTGAAGGGAACGATGATTCGCCTTGGTCAGACGCTGGCCGTTCCCCTGCGCGGGCCCTGCGTCAACTGCCCGATGCCGCCGGAAGTGATCGTGCCGCCGCGTCGCCTGCCGCCCACAAAGTCGCCGCTCATGGCCGCGCGCGTCGAGTCGCCCGCCATGTGCCAGGCGATGCCCTGAGCCTGAGTGAAGCTCCGCCATGCCTGCCCCGCGCCTCGATTGGACCGTGACCTTGACCGCCTGCCTTCCGCCACACGCCAGGAGGCGCGCGCCATGATGCGGAAAGTGATGAGCTTCTTCATCTACGCGCTCTTTGGCGTCTCGGCGCTCGTCCTCTTTCCGCTGATGGCCTTAACCGCGCTCGTCTGCTGTTGGGACAGGACGCGCCGCTATCCGGGACGACTCATTCGCCGTTACGGTCGCATGCTCACGCGGTTTGTCCCGACCTGGCGCTTCACCGTCGAGGGCGAGGCGCCTGCGGACATCGACCGGAAGGGCTACGTCGTCATCGCCAACCACGAGTCGACGGGCGACATCTTCCTGCTCACGGCGCTCAGTTGGGACATGCGCTGGGTGGCCAAGGTCGAGCTCATGCGCCTGCCGCTGATCGGGCAGATCCTCTGGATGTGCGGCGACATCCCGCTCAGGCGTGGCGACAGGCAGAGTGTGCTGCGGATGCTTGAGGCGTGTCGCGACACGCTCCGGCGCGGGATGCCGGTGATGATCTTTCCCGAGGGGACACGCGCCAAGGACGGGACGCTTCGCCCCTTTAAAGACGGCGCCTTTCAGCTGGCCATCGAGACAGGCGCGAGCGTGCTGCCACTCGCCCTGAGCGGTTCGCGCCAGTGCTGGGGACACAGTGAATTTTCCTTTGGCCGGGCCCACGCGCGCATCCGCATTCTGGAGCCCATCCCCACGGGCGGCATGACCATGGACGACTTGCCTGCCCTGCGGGACGAGGCGCGGCGTCGTGTCGAGGTGGCGCTGAAGGAGCTGCGCGGCGAGGGCGTCTCGGCGATGCCAGAGGGAGAATCGGCGTTGGCGGGCGTGGTTGGGACGGCTGTTCCGGTGGCGTCCGAGGCGCTTGAAGACAAGAACAGCGGGACAGGGACACTCTGACAGCGCGCGTTTCGAGGGCGTGTTGGCCTGGGTGCGTCTTGGACTTTCGCGGTGGCTGTCATTGTGCCAAAGCGCGCCCCTTTGAGTCGCCCGTCCGCGCCTCTCTGACCCGGCCCGCGACGCTCACCACGGAAGGACTCCGCCATGAAGAGAGCAGGCACGTTCAAGTCGCTCGACCCGCGGCCAGTGGCGACCCGCGGCTACACGATCATCGAGTTGATGGTGGCCGTGGCGGTCATCGGCGTCCTGGCCAGCATCTCCATCTTCAGCTTCACCAAGAATCGCGGCCGCAGCGCCTGTTACGGCTCCATCCGCGAGCTGGGCATCCTTCTCTCAGAGGCGCGCATGCAGGCGCAGAGCACGGGGCTGCCGGTGTTTTTGCGGTTCGACAGGGACAGCTTGGGCGACGGCAAGCTTCGCGTGCGCTGGGAACGGCTCAGTTGCACAGGCGCCAACGATAGCTGGAGCGATTGTCCCAATCCCCAGTGCCTCGCGCTGGACAAACAGTGTCCCGGCACTCCTGGCGGCACCGCGGAGACGTGCTGCGAGTCGTTTGGCTCGTGGATCGAGGTGGCCGACACCCTGCGCGTCGCCACGGGCGGCAACACCGGCGAGAGCAATCTCATCTATCTCGATGACGCCAACAGCGCGCTCAACAGGATGTGCTGGTCGGGCATGGACGGCGTGAACAAGGTCGCGATCGCTGGAGCGAACAAATGCGCCTTTGCCGCCGCGCCGCTGGCCATCGAGTCCATCACCCTGGCTTGCGTCGACAGCGCGGCCAGCAACGAAGCGATTGAACCGCTTGGCGACGGGCTTGTGCAGATCGACGCGCTGACCGGTCTCTCGCGCATTCTTGATCCGGCCAAGTTGGCGGACGCGGGAACCGAGGAGTGACATCCGGTTTCCTCGCCATGTGGCGGGTTTGTCGGGGATGCGGCCAGGCGCCGTGTCCCCCTTCTTTTTGACGGAATGAGCCCTGCGCGACGCCATGGCTGAGCCTCGGTGGACGAGCGGACTTATCGCCCCTGATTCGCGGACAGAGCATGGACGCCCATGACGCCCAGCCAGAGGGAGAACAGGCGCCGGAAGAGACGCCCCGCGCCTCGCTCGCCGATCTCTTCGTCACCTTTGCCAGGATCGGGCTTTTCACCTTTGGCGGCGGCTACGCCATGTTGCCGATGCTCCAGACAGAGGTGGTCGAGCGGCGGCGCTGGGTCGGCGAAAGCGAGCTGCTCAACTATTACGCGGTGGGCCAGTGCACGCCCGGGATCATCTCGGTCAACGCGGCGACCTTCGTCGGCTACAGGCTGCGCGGCGTTGTCGGCGGGGTGGTGGCGACACTGGGGGTCGTCTTTCCCTCGGTCGTGCTCATCACCCTGATCGCGCTCTTCCTCGAACGCGTCGTCGATCACCCCATCGTCCAACACGCCTTTGCCGGGGTGCGCGTCGCCGTGGCCGCGCTGATGCTGCAGGCCATTGTCAAGCTCTGGAAGACAGGCGTGCGCGACGTGTTCGGCGTCTTCGTCTTCGCGCTGGGATTCGCCGTCGCCGCATTTACCGAGCTCTCGCCCGTGATCGTCGTCCTGAGCGCCATCGCCCTGGGGCTCATCGCCAACCACTCGGGCCTTGTGCGCCATCTGAAGCAATCGCGCGATGACGAACGCGTTCGCGATCAGGAGAAGCGGCCATGAAGACGCTGGCCCTGCTCTGCTTCGAGTTTTTCAAGACGGGCCTGTTCGCCGTGGGCGGTGGCATGGCGACGCTGCCGTTTCTCTACGACATGGCGGCTCGCTACCCCTGGTTCAGCGCGCGGCAGCTGACCGACATGATCGCCATCTCCGAAGCCACCCCGGGCCCCATCGGCGTCAACATGGCGACCTACGCGGGCTTCACCGCGGCTGGCGTCCCCGGCGGCATTTTGGCCACGCTCGCCCTTGTCGCGCCCGCCATCGCCATCATCACCTGCATGGCCCGCTTTCTCGCGAGCTGCGGCGCCAATCAAAACGTCGAGTTCGCCTTCTACGGGCTGCGCCCGGCAGTGACCGGCCTCATCGCCGCCGCCACCTTCGAGGTCTTCAAGCTGACCATTCTGCGCCCCGACGCCTTTGGCCAGACGGGGGGGCTGTCGCGGCTCTTTGACTGGGGCGCGCTCGTCCTCTTTGCCGTCGTCTTCGTCGCGCTGATGAAGACCAGGTTGCACCCGGCCCTGTTCATCGCCCTGGGCGCGGCCGCTGGCGTCCTCTTCGATCTGTGAACATCACTTCCCGCGGCCTCTGGCGCCCATCCGGCCCCGCTTTCGCGCCGCGCGCGCCCCGCCGTCCGATTTTTCCGAGCAACAAGCCATGACCAACGCCCGACGCCCTGTCCTCTTTGGCTCCCACGAAGGCCGCCAAGGCCGCTTTATCCTCGGCACCCTGCGCCTGCGCGCCGACGGCTCCGGAACGCTGCGCCCGCTCGCCGGACCGCCCGAACTCTTTGTCCCACGCGACGAGGCGGCGAAGGCGCTCGATGGCGATCTCGTGCGCGCCGAAGTCATCCCCACCCAGGCGCGCGGCAAAACGCGTGGCCCGGATCCCTTCCACGGTCGCCAGAGCGCCCGCGTCGTCGAGGTCGTCGAACAGCGGCGGCGCCATCTCATCGGCACGCTCGACAAACGCGGCGGCGAGGCCTTTGTCGTCCCGCGCGATCGCCGTTCAGGCGCGCCTGTCCCGGTCCACAAGGTGGGCCGCTATGGCCATGGCGATCTCGTCAAGGTGCGGCTTGCCGAGGGTGGGGCGCACGGCAGCGTGGTCGAAAAGCTCGACGGCTCTCAGGCGCGCACCGTGATGCTGGAGGCGGCCTACGCGCAGGGCTTCAGCGACATCTTTCCAGCCGCGGTCCTTCGCGCGGTCGACGCGCTCACCGAAACCATCGCCGACGCGGAGCGCGCGCGCAGGCTCGATCTGACCGGACTCGACCTCGTCACCATCGATGGCGAGGACGCGCGCGACTTCGACGACGCCGTCTTCGCCGAACCGCTCGATGGCGGCCGCTTCCGACTCGTCGTGGCCATTGCCGACGTGGCGCATTTTGTGCCGCGCGGTTCGAGCGTCGATCTGGAGGCATTGCGCCGGGCGACATCGGTCTATTTCCCCGCGCTCGTGCTGCCGATGCTGCCGCCGCGCCTGTCCAACGACCTGTGCTCGCTCAACCCGGGCGTGGAGCGGCTGAGCCTCGTCGCCGACATGGTGTTCGCGCCGCGCGGTGAGTCGCTCGTCCTCCAGTCGGCCACCTTTCACGAGGCCATCATCAAAAGCGCCGCGCGCTGCACCTACCGCGACATCGACGCCTTTCTCGACGGCGGGCGCGTCGCCTACCTCGAACCCTTGCGCGAGCGGATCGACGCCATGGCCTGTCTCGCGCGGCGACTCATCCGCACGCGTGAACTGAAGGGCGCCATCGATCTCGATCTGCCGGAGATGGCTGTCATCGCGGACGCTCAGGGCGAGCCGGTCGCCATCGAGCCGCGCGCGCGCACCCTCGCCAACCGCCTCGTCGAGGAATTCATGCTGGCCGCCAACGAGGCCGTGGCCCGTCACTTCGAGTCGCGCGATCTGCCGACCATCTTCCGCGTCCACGCCGAGCCCAACACCAAAAAGCTCGCCGAGTGCCTGCGCATCGCCCACGCCCATGGCGTCGGACTGCAGTTCGCCCGCGTCAAGGACAGCTGGCGTGGCGAGGACTGCCGCCGCGTGCTCAACGCGCTCGTCAAGGCCATCGACGGCCACCCGGCGGCGCGCTCGCTCAGCTTCCAGATCCTGCGCTCCATGGCCCAGGCCTTCTATTCGGCCGACAACGCCGGCCACTTCGGGCTCGCCTCCGACGCCTACCTGCACTTCACCTCGCCCATCCGCCGCTATCCGGATCTGGAGGTCCACCGCCTGCTCAAGGAGTCGCTCGGCGCGGGCAAAAAGCGCCGCCAGTCGCGCGACAAAGTCGAAGAGAGGCTCGACGCCATCGCCGGTCGATCCAGCGAGCGCGAGAGGGCCGCGTTGGCCGCCGAGCGCGATGTCCAGGCCTGGGCCGCCGCGAGGCTGATGCGCGATCGCGTGGGCGAGCGCCTCACGGGGGCTGTCAGCGCGGTGACCGACTTCGGCGTCTTTGTTCGCCTCGACGAGGTCAACATCGAGGGCCTGCTCAAGCCTGAGCGCCTGGGCCGATCGCGGGTGGAGCTCGATCCGGGTGAACAGCGCGCGCGCCTTGGCTCCAAACAGTCGCTCCAGCTGGGCCACCGCCTCGTGGTCGAAGTCGAGCGCGTCGACGAAGCCTTGCGCCACATTGATCTCCGTCTCGTCCGCCTGGGCGTCTGACCAACGCGCCGCCTCAGCGATCGCCCGCGCCAGAAGGGGCGGTCCCGTTTCGCAGCGCGCCCCAGATCCCCAGCGTGAGCAAAAGGCACATCGCCAGCACGAGCAGCAGGGCGCGATCGAGGCCGACGCGATGCGCCAGGGCGCCGAGGCTGGGCGGAAAGACGAGCATGCCGCTGGAGGAGAAGATCGAGACGGTGGCGCAGGCCTTGCCTGGACTGACGCCGGGAGCGTTGCCCGCGCGGCTGAAGAGGATGGGGACAATGGGGGCAAGTCCCACGCCCATGGCGCCGTAGCCGATGAGCGAGAGCGCGCTCACCGGGGAAAAGAGCGCGATCGCCATGCCGCAGGCAGCCAGGAGCGCGCCGCCCCAAGCGAGCGACGTGTCGCCCAATCGTTGCCGCAGCCGGTCGCCCACCAGACGGCAGAGCATGGTGGCGAGGCAGAAGACGCCAAAGACGAGCGCGGCCACCTGTTCGCCAGCGCCCTTGACGCTGAAGAGAAAGAGGCTGCCCCATTCGCCGACAGACCCTTCTGCGGCGTCGGCGATCATCGCCAAAAGGCCGCAGGCGACGACAAAGGGCGAAGGCAGGCGCGCGGCGATTTTTGTCTCCAGCACCAGGATTGACTCGGCGCGCGTGTCTTTGGACGCGTCTTCGGACGGCTTGTCGGGCGATTCCAAAAGGCGCGTCGAGGCCAGGGGCGACAGGCTGGCGTAGAGGGCGGCGAGGAGCGCGAAATTGACGCTTGGCGCCACCCCCCACGCGGCGAAGAGAGCGCCGCCGAGCGATCCCGTCAGGCCGCCGAGGCTGTAGGCCGCGTGCAGGCTCGACATGCAGGGGCGCTTCAGCCGCCGCTCGATCTGGATGCCATGCGCGTTGGCCGCGACATCGCCGAGTCCCATGCACAGGCCAAAGAGCGCCGCGCACAGGCCAAAGGCGAGCGGTGTGCGGGTCAGGCCGACGAGCGGCAGCGCGGCGATCATGCTCAGGACGCCAAATCGCAGACAGGCGCGACTGCCAAAGCGCGCGATGAGACCGGCGCCAGCCAAGAGCGCGACCACGCTGGCAAGCCCCATGACGAGAAGGCTCAGGCCGATTTGCGACTCGTTCATCGCGGCACTCGCCTTGAGCGCGGGCAGGCGCGAGGTCAAAAGCCCGTAGCAAAGCCCTGGCCCGGCGAAAAAATACGCGCAGGCGATGGGCTCGTTGTCCGGGGTGGGTCTGGCGGTCATGGCGGTCGCGGCTCCTGCAGGGTGTCGGCGCGCGGCGCCCGGCAGGGGGCGAAACGACAGCGCGCGGGATGGCGTGGCCGCGCGGCCTAAAGTGTTGGGTAAGACAAGGGTCAAGGGGTCATCGCAGCGACATTTGAGACGAGGACAGCACCATGAAGCGCCGTTTTTTGCGGACGGGCGAGTTCGCCAGGCTCTGCCGCACGACCAAGGAGACGCTCTTCCACTACGACCGCAAGGGCCTGCTCCGGCCGCGCCACGTCTCGGACAACGGCTACCGCTGCTACGGCGTCGAGCAGTTTTTCGAGTTCGACCTCATTCGCCTGCTCAAGGAGACGGGCAGCCCGCTCGACGAAATTCGCCAACAGCGACAGGCGCGCGATCCCAAGGCCTGGATCGAGCTTCTGCGCGCGCGGGCCGATCTCCTGCGGCGCGAGCGGGTGCGCCTTGAACAGCGCGAGGCCATGATTCGCGAGCTCGCGTCCCTGACCGAGTCAGCGTTGAGCGCGCCGTTCGATCGCCTGGTGATCGCCGAGCGGCCAGCGTCCTGGGCGCGCCTCGTCGCCGTTGATCCGGAATCGATGGCCGGCGCCGCGAGTGTGGCAGAGATTTACGCCGCCTGTATCGACAGCCAGATCACGCGCGGCGGCCTCGCCATCTCACCGTTAGGCTGCGTCATCCCCGAGGCACACGCGCGTCGCGGCCAGGCGCGCTACTGCTTTCTCTTTTTCAGCGCCTCACAGGCAGAAGCGGGCGATCCAGGTGTGCGCGCGCTGCCGGGCGGAAGACACGCGGTGATGTTTCACCGAGGCGATCAGGCGAGCCAGGCCCTCGCCTTTCAGCGCCTGATCGCGTCCCTCGCCGAGACCGGGCTCAGACCAGTGGGCGACGCCTACGCCTTCGATCAGATGGGCTACCTCCTCGACGACGCCTCCGAGGTGTGCACCACGCAGTTTGTCGTCCGCGTGGCCTGAGAGAGCTGGCCGCCCTTCAGCGCGCCCTTGGCAGCGCCCGGGCGATGTCCGCCAAAATCGATTTTTTCAGCCTCTTCACGCGCGGCCCCACGGCGCACAGGTGCAACTTGTCGGCGCTGAACGTCCGGCGCGCCACCTCCTGAATCTGCTGTGGGCTCACCCGGGCCATGGCCGCGAGCGTCTCCTCAAAGCTCTCGGGCGCGCGAAAGAGCTCTGGGGCGCCAAAGCAGTTCACCAGCGTGGCGAGGTCGTCCGAGTGGAAGTCGAGGCTGACGCGCCGCCGCATGAGCACGCGATCGAGTTCCTCCCGCGGCACCGGCTTTTCGCGCAGTCGGTCGAGAAGAGAGAGCACCGCCTCGATCACGCCCATGGCTTTGGCCGGGGAACACGACGCCTCGATGTCGAAGGTGCCCGCGTCGCTGAAGAGCTCCATGCCGGCGCGCACCGAATAGGCCAGGGCGCGCGTCTCGACGATGTCGCGCTGCAGCCACGAGGTGATGTTGTCGTCGAGGAGGGCGCGGACGAGCATGAGCGGCAGGTGGTCCGGATGCGTCTCGGGCGGGCCAAAAAAGCTCAGGCAGAGGTCGATTTGACTCTCGTCGAGATCCACGAGCTCGATGTGCGGGCCATTCGGCAGGAGCACCGGCGCCATCTCCACCGCCGCCTCGCCGCGCCCGAGCGCCGCGAACGCCGATTCGACCATCGGCAGCACCTCTTCATGGCGCACCGGCCCGGCCACGCTGACGACCATGTTGGCCGCGCCATAAAAGCGCGCGTGATGCGCCCTCAGGTCCGCCTCGGTGAGCGCGCGAACACTCTCCGGCGTGCCCGCGACTTTGAGTCCCAGCGGATGGCCGCCAAACATCAGGCGCATCGCCAGGTTGCCCACGTCGATGTCGCGCCCGGACATGTCGAGCTCGTCCATCATCTCTTCGAGGATGATCTCGCGCTCCAATTCCACGCCCAAAAAGCGCGGCCTTGAGACGAGGTCGCCGAGGACATCGAGCCCCAGCCCGAGGTGCCGCGGGTGGATCGGCGTGTCGTAGTGGCTCTGATCGCGCTGCGTCATGCCGTTGAGACTGCCGCCCGCGTCCTCGATCAGGCCGTTGACCTCCAGCGAATCGGCGAAGCGCTCGCTGCCGCGGAAGATCACGTGTTCGAGGAAGTGCGACACCCCGTTCGTCGCCGCGGTCTCGTGGCGCGAGCCGACGCGGACATGGACCGCGACGAGCGCGCTGTGCAGGTGTGGCGTTTCGATGGTGACGAGGCGCAGGCCGTTTTTGAGGACGGCGCGGTGGCGTTGAAAGGTCATGGGAGGGTGGTTGGCGGCGCGATTGGCCGCCCAGGGCGCGCTGCGCAGGGCAGGAGCCCGAGGCAATGGCCATCGACAGCGCCCGCGCGTCCGGGTGGACAGGAGCGGGCGGTTTGATGCATGGCGGCGCGGTTTGGAATCATTGATTGATTTCTGGCCGGACAAAGGTGCCGCGCCATCAATCACATCGAAGACGCCATAGGGGCGTTCGGAGAATGTGAATTGTCACTCAGACAGGGAGTCAGACATGTATTGCCGAAATTGTGGTCAGCCAGGGAATGACAACCAGGCCATTTGCCTCAAATGCGGGAGCAAAACCGGCATTGGCAACGCGTTTTGTTTCAATTGTGGGACCAGTATCGCGAATGACGTTGAATTTAGCGAATTTTGCCTGTCCTGCGGCGTTGCGCTCAGGCCGCCCCGGCTCAATGGGCAAAACAAAGGCGTCATTCTTCTCGTCTGCCTTTTTCTGGGAGGATTGGGCATCCACAATTTTATGATGGGCGAGACGAAGCGCGGCGTCGCCAGGATTCTCCTGACAGCGTTGCTCTGCGGCGTCGGCGGCATCCTCGCTTTGATCGATTTCATCCGCATTGCGCTTGACAGCTATACCGTCGACAAAGAAGCGATTTTCTGAACAGAAAATCATTTTGGGCGCGCCCGCGATTCGACAATTCCGGACGGATTGAACGCCCAAACCGCTCGATTTTATTGATTAAACTTTCAGCCAATAGTCCCGGCTGTGTTGCAACAAAAAGCCCTCCGGAAAAATCATTTCCGGAGGGTTTTATTGTATGTCGATGAAATGCCTTTCAAAGGCCTTGGGATACCTCAGTCAAAGCAATGCAAAAAGAGGCCGCTGCGCAGTTTGGGCTCAAACCAGGTGGATTTGGGCGGCATAATTTTTCCGGCGTCGGCGATGGCGATCAATTCCTCGATGCGCGTGGGGAACATCGAAAAGGCGACGGCGCATTCGCCGGAATCGACGCGGCGCTCAAGTTCGTCCGTGCCGCGAATACCGCCGACAAAATCAATGCGTTTGTCGGTGCGCGGGTTGCCGATGCCGAGGAGCGGCGAAAGCAAATTCTCCTGAAGAATGGAGACATCGAGGCTGGCCACCGGGTCGGCCGCGTCAAAGGTGCCCTCGCGCGCCGAAAGCGTGAACCATTCGCCGTTCAGATACATGCCAAAGTCGTGGGTGCGGGCTGGTTTTTTGTCGCCGGTCTTTTTGATTTCGAATTTGTCGCTGACTTTGGCCATGAATTCTTCCGCAGTCATTCCCTTCAAATCGCGGACAACGCGGTTGTAATCCATGATGTGCATTTGATTGTGGGGGAAGATGACGGTCATGAAGAAATTGAATTCCTCGTTGCCGGTGTAATCGGGACCGAGGCGGCCCTTGCGCAATTCGCGCACGCGCGAGGCGGCGGCGGAGCGGTGGTGGCCGTCGGCGATATACATGGTGTCGATGGCGGCGAATTCCCGCTCGATGAGCGCGATGTCGGCCTCGTCGGCGACGACCCACAGCGTGTGCTGGATGCCGTCTTCGCTGGTGAAGTCGTAGGCGGGCGTGCCGGCGCAGATGCGCGCGACAATGGCGTCGATGCTCTCGCGGGCCGGGTAGACGAAGAAGACCGGCTCGTCATTGCCGCCCAAAGCGTCGACATGGCGCGTGCGATCGTCCTCTTTGTCGGCGCGCGTCAGCTCGTGCTTTTTGATCTTTTCGGCCTGGTATTCGTCGACGCTGGCGCAGGCGACGAGGCCTGTCTGGGCGCGGCCGTCCATGATCTGGCGGTAGAGGTAGAAGCAGGGCGTCTTGTCCTGGACGAGGTAGCCCTCGGCCTTGAAGGTGGCGAGGTTGACCGGCGCGCGGTCGTAGACGGCGTCGTCGTGCTCGTCGACGCCGGCGAGATCGATCTCGGGGCGCGAGACGTGGAAGAAGGAGAGGGGATTGCCTTTCGCGTAGCGGGCGGCCTCGGCGCTGTTGACGACATCGTAGGGCGGGCAGCTGACGCTGGCGGCCTTGTCTGCGGGCGGGCGAAGGGCGGCAAAGGGGCGGACGATGGACATGGCGGATGACCTCGCGAGGTTGGTGAAGACGGGGTGGAAGGAAAAAAGACCGCGCGCCATCGAGCATTCCCGAGGGGAGACTGGATGACGCGCGGCGTGTTGAAGGTCGAAGGGGGCGCGGTGTGTGGCTGACGCGCCTTGGGGACAGGGGAATTTCGGGCGCGCTGCTAGGCCGCGTGGCTCTGGACGTCAAGGTCGAGCGCTCGCATGGCGTCGATGAGGCGCGCGCGCGTTTCCGGGCGCATCGGCGTGAGTGGCAGGCGCAGTTCGGGGCTGAAACGACCGAGGAGCGCCATCGCCGCTTTGACCGGGATGGGGTTGGATTCGAGGAAGAGCGCGCGGTGCAGCGGGTTGAGTCGGACCTGAAGTTCGCTGGCCTGACGCATGTCGCTCTGGGCGGCGGCGCGGACGAGCTTGGCCATGAGGTCGGGGACGAGGTTGGAGGAGACGCTGATCACGCCGTGGCCGCCGAGGGCGACAAAGGGCGCCACGGTGAAGTCGTCGCCGGAGAGGAGCGAGAGTCGGCCCGGCGCGAGGCGTTCCAGGATGTCGACCAGGCGCGCGATCGAGCCGGTGGCCTCTTTGACGCCGATGATTTCGGGGATGTCGCAGAGGCGGCGCAGGGTGTCGGGCATGAGGTCGACGCCCGTGCGGCCAGGCACGTTGTAGGCGACGAGAGAGAAGCCGGGATGCGCCTGGGCGATGGCGCTGTAGTGGGCCCAAAGGCCGTCCTGGGTCGGCTTGTTGTAGTAGGGCGTGACGACGAGGGCGGCGTCGGCGCCGGCGTCGCGGACGCGCGAGACGGCCTCGATGGTGGCGGCGGTCGAATTGGCGCCAGCGCCGGCGATGACCGGGACGCGGCCTTTGGCGGTGTCGACCGCGGCGCGCACGACCTGGACTTTTTCTTTGTCCGAGAGCGTGGCGGCCTCGCCTGTGGTGCCGATGGGCACAAGTCCGCTCACCCCGCGCGCGATTTGATCGTCGATGTGGGCGGCGTAGGCCTCGGCATCGAATCGGCCGTCGCGAAAAGGCGTGGCCAGGGCAGTGAAGACGCCTTGACAGGTGGGCATGGTGGGCATGGCGGGACCTCGGAAAGGGAGCGCGAGAGGGCAGGGGAAGGATGGGGACGAAAAAAAAGCCGCCAGGGCGGCAAAGGGGCGCGGAATTTAGTCGGGGAAGCGGTGATGTCCAGCGTCGCCCGGAGAGGCTTCGCGCGCGTCGTCGGCGAGGTGTCCTTGGGGAGCGCGAAGCGCGCGTTTGCCTGGGGAAAAGTGGGGCGAGTGGCCGCGAGAGATCGACAGAGCCGCGTGGCCAAAGGTCTGTCGCGGCGTGTTTCCCGCTGGCCTCATTCGTTGACAGGGCAGGGGGCGGCTCCTAGTTTTTCGCCCCACTTCGCCCTGGTCGCGCCCACCGCCCGACCGGGGCTTCTTGCGTCACTGGCCAACGCCTCCTCGCCAGAGCGCGCCTCTTTACGGAAAGACGGCCGCCATTCGCCGCCGCGACCCACCAGCAGGAGAACAGATCAATGTCACCCACGGAAACCGCAGCCAGCGCCATCGCGCCCAAGGACGCCACTTCGACCGAGGATCGGATCGGCATGCCGGGCGCTCCGGCCTTCATCCCCCATCTGCGCGCGCGCTTTCCCGTCGCGCCGCGATCCATCTGGAAGGATGTTCCGGACAGCGATTGGACCAAGTGGCAGTGGCAGCAGCGCAACCGCGTCACCTCGCTGGACGTGCTCGACAAAATCCTGCCGATTCCGGCCGCCGAGCGGCAGGCCTTCGAGGAAGTGACGGCGCAATTCCACATGGGCATCACGCCCTATTACGCCTCGCTCATCGATCCTGACGACCCGCGCTGCCCCATCCGCCAGCAGAGCGTTCCCAGCGCCGCCGAGTTGCGCGTGCTCGACACCGACCTCGCCGATCCTTTGGCCGAGGAGCGCGACATGCCCGTGCCCGGCCTCACCCACCGCTACCCCGACCGCGTCCTCTTCTACGTGACGCACAACTGCCCGGTTTATTGCCGCCACTGCACGCGCAAGCGGAAGGTGGCCGACCCCTCGCGCTCGGCGCTCAAGAAGCAGCTCGACGACGGCATCGCCTACATCGAATCCCACCGCGAAGTGCGCGACGTGGTCATCTCGGGCGGCGACCCGCTCTCCCTCAGCGACGACCGCCTCGACGACATCCTCGGCCGTCTGCGCGCCATCGAGCACGTCGAGATTATTCGCCTCGGCACGCGCAACCCCGTGACGCTCCCCCAGCGCATCACCGACGACTTGGTGAAGATGCTCGCCAGGCACCAGCCTGTCTTCGTCAACACCCACTTCAACCACCCGCGCGAATGCACGGCCGAGGCCTATGAAGCGACGCGCCGTCTGGCCGACGCAGGCTGCCCCATCGGCAACCAGATGGTGCTGTTGCGCGGCGTCAACGACGACCCGGCCACGGTCAAGGCGCTCAATCACAAGCTCCTGATGATGCGCGTGCGCCCCTATTACATTTACCAATGCGACCTGGCCAAAGGCATTGGCCATTTCCGCACAAAGGTTTCCAAGGGAATTGAAATCCTCAAATGCCTGCGCGGCCATACCAGCGGCCTGGCGGTGCCTTATTTTGTCGTCGACGCGCCCAATGGTGGCGGCAAAATCCCGCTCCTGCACGATTACGTCGTCGCCCACGAGGACAACCACCTGACGCTCTGCAATTACGCGGGCAAGACCTATTGCTACGAGGAGCCTGAAGAGTGAGGCGGGCAATTCGTCCGCGGGCGGGGCGGCGTGGATAATTCAAACCGTCGCCGATTCGCCTTGGAAAACAATTAAATCAGAGCTGTATTTATAAATAAAAAGAGCGCCTGGCCTTGTCGCCGGACGCTCTTTTGTTTTGGCGGCATATTTTCAGCACGACTTTCTGTCGCCGGGGCTGCCGTTTTCGTCAGAACAAATCGGTGTCATTCAATCGATTAGAGATAACGGCGCCACAGGCCGATGACCGCGCCGTGAATGTCGAACCCGCCAGGCTGGCCGCCGTCGATGTAGACGGGATGCATGGTCGCGTTGGCCGGCTGCAGGCGGATGCGATCGCCCTCGTAATAGAGGCGGCGCACGGCGAGGTCGCCATCGAGGAGGACCACCGCCAAATCGCCGGAGCGAACCGTGCGCTGGCGTTTGGCGAAGAGGATGTCGCCGCTGAGGATGCCCGCGTCGATCATGGCCTCGCCGCGGACGCGCAGGGCAAATCGATCGGCCACTGTCTTGGGCAGAAGCGCGCTGTCGACGTTCAGGTGATCCTCGATGTTTTGCGGATCGAGGAGATCGGTGCCGGGCAGGACGCCGTTGACGAAGGGAACGCGAAGCATCAACCGATCGGCGTTGGTGTCGTCCTCCAGCCCCAGGTAGCGCCTCCCAATCGCCGTGGCCACCATGGAGCGGCTGAGCTGGTCGCCCCGCGACAGGTAGCCTTTGCGCTCCAGCGCCTTGAGATGGTCGTTCACGCCATTCGTGCTTCTGATCTGAAATCGAATGCCGATTTCGCGGATCGTCGGGGGAAAGCCCATCTTCTCTGTATTATCGACAATGAATTGCAGAATATCGCGCTGCCGCGCCGTAAGCCCCTCCATCGAACTGTTCCTCCTAAAAAAATGAAAAATCTTAACGAGTGTTTAGATTTGTTGCCTCAAAAATCAAGATGTTTTGAAAAACTTTTTGGCACTCTTTTTGAAGCATACCAGATGTGGCCGCGCGGCCAGGATCTGGGGGG